>JAKANX010000003.1 GCA_021823425.1 Microcaldota archaeon | reverse complement strand
GTACCCGGAAATCGCGCGGAACGCCGCGACAACGAGGTCGGACATCCCTTCTATGAAGCCGATGGCGAGCGTGTCCGCGCGCAGCACATTCAGCAGGAAAAGCGGCATAATCGGGGTGAGCATCTCGCTGCTCACCTCCACGAGGAAGCTGGTGAGGCCCAAGGCCGCGCTGTTCCTGCTGATGGGAGCCTTCATCGGAGCTAATTCCCGCAACCTGTTTAAATAAGTTGTTCCAAGACTAACGCATGATAATTCCGCAGGGCATGCGGCAGGAGCTCCGCAGGCCCCTGGGCAGGCTCATGCAGATGGACGGGTTCATTTCCGCTTACGGAAAAGGGAAGATAATTTCCGTTGGCGACGTGGTAACATTCTCCCTGCTAAAGGCGGGCATAAGGCCCTTCATTTCAGTCTACGATTTCCGCAGCATGCGCAGGGAAGTGGAGGGTATGGTGCGCGCCGAAATAAGGAAGGCTTATCCGGATTTTTCCTCCGCCCAGAATCCCGCGGGCTCCATAAGCGCGGAACTAGAGCGGGCCTGCGCGAGGCTCGCCAAGGCGGGCGGCGCGCTCTACGTGGAAGGGGAGGAGGACCTCGCGGCCCTCGTGCTGATGCGGATATGCGGCGACGGCGTGATTGCGTACGGACAGCCCGAAGAAGGGGTGGTCGCAGTGGAGTGCGGCGCGAAATCCATGGAAAAAGCTGAGCAAATTTTCAGGAAAATAAGGGAATGGAAAAAGGAATGAGGGATCAGCTTCCTCCGCCCTTGCCCCACATGTAGAGCAGGCTGTAGGAAACCAAGGTAGTGACTATGCCGACGCCCGCAAGGAGCATCATGTCCGTCTCCTCGCGCATCGTCATCCAGAAATATGTTACCGCCCCGCCGATGGCCACTGCGGCCACGAGGCGGAGCGCGGTCATCACCGGGTGCGCCATCACTGTTCGCCTGTCTGGACCTTGGCGACCACTATGACGTCCTCGACGGACTTTACGTTCTTGTACATCACGCTCTTCTCCCTGAGCACCCTTTTTGCGTCTTCCTTGGATGAGGGGAGCGGCTCGAGCAGCACGCGCACCACTTCGCCGGTTTCCGTGTCAACGATGAAGTCCTGCGCGTTCCCGATGAACTTGCCGCTGTCCGTAAATATGTCCATTCCGTACATCCTAGAGAGTTTCGTGGTCATGTTTTCACCTGGCTGTATTATCGCCTTGCCCTCTTTTAGGGGGTGTAATTTTAAAATTCTTGCGCTTGGGCATCAGAGCTTCTTGAACGACGTGGCGGGCTCGGTGGCGAACTCGCAGGTTCCCGGATAGCTCCCCAGCACGATTTTGGTGTTCACCCGCTGCACCCCGTGTATCTCGTTTATGTCGTTGGTGGCCTTGCCCAAATCATTCATGTCCCTGCACCTAATTAGCGCTATGCCGTCGTATTCCCCCGTGGTGCGGTAGGTCTCGTGCACGTAGGGCACTTTCGCTATCTTCTTGAGAGCGTCGTCGGTCTTGCCCTCCACGTCCACCTGCACCATCGCGGTCACCCCGTAGCCCAGCTTCTCGTGGCTTATCATCGCGGAGTAGCGCTCTATCACGCCCGCCTCCTCCATCCTGCCCATGCGCTCAATCACCGTGTTGGGGTGCAGCTTGAGCCTTTTTGCGATTTCACGGCAGGAAAGCCTCGCGTTGGACACCAGAGTGCGGATAATTGCCACATCCTTTTCGTCGTAGTCGTATTCCATGTTTATGCAAATGTATAGGATAATTTAAAAATCATATGCAAAAAAACAGAAAAACCTGAAAAACATATATATGCGCTCACAGAAATAACAAATGCATGCGAAAAGAAGGGGTGGGGACATGGACGCAAACGCAAGGAGAGCGGTGACCAAGATGATGTGGGAGCTGGAAATGACCATCAGGAACTACGGCTCCACCTCGCAGGGGATCAGGCAGGTAATTGACATGGGAAGATCGCTGCGCGACGCCGCCCGCGAGGCGAACGGCCTCGAGGAGGGGATGCGCGAGCAGATATTCAACCTGCTGAGGAACGCAAAGCTCCTCGCGCTCGCGCAGGCCAACGCCGAGGAATACCTCCAGCGCCTCGAGCTAATTGAGGACGACCTCCGCAGGGTCTCCTGAACGTTTGCGGGCAAGCTTCCGGCTCCGAGGACTGCGCCGGGGCTTCCCCACTTCACGCTCAGCGGTGGAACGGACGGGCAGGCGTTTGTCTCTGGGTTTGGCCCCTGCCCTCCGTTTGCCTCCGGTTTTTTCCACTTTTTAAAGTTTTCCCATCTAATCCTATTTACGCCTTTTCTTGATTACTTTCACCAATTGGGGGTGTGGGGAAATCAAGGAAAAACCGCTAGGGGGCGAAGCCCCCTAAGAGGTTTGTCTGCAGGGATGGCGGAGCCCGGTCAATCGCGCCAGACTCAAGGTCCAGAGGAACGGAAGGGGGCAAGCCCCCTCCCCTTCCTTCTATCCTTACCCTCCCCCAAAAGGGAGCAAGTAAGGGGATAAGCAATCTGGTGTCCTAGCGGCTACGAAGGTTCAAATCCTTCTCCCTGCATTTTTTCTCAAAAAATTGCGGGCGCCTTGGACGAATCGTCCAATTCGTCGTCGCAACGACGAATGGACCATATTTCGGTTCGCCGAAATATCGGTCGTCCAAATGTCGCCCTGCATTTTCTTTTTTCCAATTACGAGAGAAACACGTTTTTTCGTCCGAAATGCACTTTAGAAGATTCGCAACCGCGACCCAGTTCACTAAAGTTAGTGATTCTTTTTTGAAGGTACTGCATTTTCAGGCCCCTGTTTTCTCCAAAGTTGCGTATTGCTCCAGCAACTGCGTAGCAAGGAAAACCGCGAATGGTTTCTCATCCCCCTTATCTGCGGATTCTATCGCATAATAGTATCGCTCCTTATTCAGCACGCTTATCACTACAGGGGGAAACTTCTTCTTGAGCAGAATCCAGTTCATCACCAATCTGGCAGTCCTTCCATTCCCATCCGTAAAAGGATGTATCCGCACCAGATAATTGTGGATCCATGCCGCCAGCTCAACAGGGTGCAAATTGCGTTTCAGTTTGCTATACTCGGCAACTAATTTCTTCATCCGTGCAGAAACTTCCTTTGCCTGAGGAGGTTTCCATTCCGAGCCGCCTATCCGCACCTCGCTATCGCGGTATTTCCCCTGCAACCTGCATTTAGTATTCTTAGTGATTTCGTATTGGACGCTTTGCACGAATTTTTCATTTAGGGGCCCCGTATATGCCTTGACGAATCCCCATGCATCCTTTCCGTTCATCACCTCTACGACATCTTCGGTTTTGGCTCCTTGTGGCGCAATATTATCTGACAGAATTAGGGCGGTTTGCCTTAATGTCAGGGGATTGCCTTCAATCGCATTGCTGTTGTAGGTGAATCGCACCAGAAAATCCGAAGGAAGCACCTCATTTGGAAAACTCTTGTATATTGCCACAGATGCGTGAAGATCCTCGATTCGCGCGAGTGCCTCTTTAGGCAACAGTTTCGCAGTATATGGCTTCGGCGCTTTCTTTTCTATTTCTTTGAACAATTGCTGCAGTTTCTCGTGCGACGGAACTTCTTTGCCAAGGAAAATCCTGACTTTTTTCAGTTTTGTTGGCGAAATGCGGACGTTTTTCACAAGATAATAGTAGAATCCGTTCCCGTGGCGCTGTTTTTCGATGAATGACATAATATGGCTACATCATTAATATTTATAATAATTGTGGTCATAATGGCTACAAATAAATAGATTGATACTTTGTAGTCATATACATCTAAGTTCGAAGTTCTACGAGAGCTTTATATACTTCTTGCCTCAGAGTAGGCCCCGCGCTCCGAGATGAAAAGCGGCTTGGTACCTGAGGCTGGGAAGGGGGCTCTTCTCCCTGCATTTTTTCTCAAAAAATTGCGGGCGCCTTGGACGAATCGTCCAATTCGTCGTCGCAACGACGAATGGACCATATTTCGGTTCGCCGAAATATCGGTCGTCCAAATGTCGCCCTGCATTTTCTTTTTATTCCTTCTCGTCCAAATCCACGCATGAAGGAGAGCGCGGAAATCTGGAACGACGCCGCAAGAAGCCTGGAATTCCAGGACAGCCCGCAGGCCGCGGCGGCCTGCTACGAGAAGGCGCGGGAGTTCGGGGACGAGAGCACAGGCACCCTGCTCAACCTCGCGATTTCCTACATGGAACTCTACGAATTCTACAAGCAGGACAAGTTCCTCGCGCTCGCCAAAGGATACCTTATTGCGGGAATAAGGAAGGACGAGAGAAACTCGCGGCTGCACCATTACCTTGGCCTCGTGTACCTCGCTCTGGGCGAGAAGGAGCTCGCGGTGCAGGAGTTCGTCTCAACGGGCGAGAAGATGGCCGAGGAGGGCAGCGAGCTCGCATGGAGGTTCGATCTCCCGCTAGAGGAGCCGGAGGTCTACGTGCAGGAAAAGACCGACCCGTACGAGCTTTTCCCGGACCCCGCGCTCTACCGGATTTTCGATCTCGTGAAGGGGTTTCCCCTGGACAACGCGCTCATGGACAGCCTCAAGGAGACTTACGGGAACAAGGACGCGGAGTCGCTCCTCGCCCTTTACCTTCGTTCAATATATTTCAAGGTGTTCGAGGACCGCGAATTTTCCGCGCAGCTCGGTCTTTCCTCCAACCAGTCCAAGTGGGAGTCGCTGCTCGTGTTCTTCGTGCGCGGCCTGAACTCGGAATCCAAGTCCCTTGTGAAGGCCAGCCTGTCCGAAGGAAGGCTGGAGCTGCCCCTTCTCCCGGTTTACACGCGCATGCTCGTGGGAAGGTACAGGCGCGAGATAATCGCCTCGACCTACGACCGGGAGAGCTTCAAGGCGCTAATCGTGCTTCCGCTGCGCAAGCTAGAGGCCCTGGACGAGGCGTGCGAGCTCTCGCGCGTCGCCAAGGAAACCGGGAATTTCTCAAAATCACTAGGAGGGATAATGGACGCGCTCGCCAAGGTCGGGCTTGCGCGCAAGTCCGGCAAGGCGCTGGAGCCCTCGGACCAGCTGCTCGCGGGCTTCGGGGACGCAGGGCGCATAAAATCCAAGCTTTCAATGGGCCAGCACGACTCCGAGCTTTCCGTGCTGCTCTACGGCCTGCTGCGCGCCAAGAGGATGGAATACGCGCTCGGCCTCGCGAAGAAGATAAGGGCGCTTTACGACGAGAACGAGGCGACCGCCTACATCAAGGACGTGCTCTCGTCGCTCTCGCTAAGCGAGGACGAGATATTCGAGATAATATCCGAAAGCTGAGCTTTCGTTCTGCATGCGCATCCTATTCAGATGTGGAGCACGCACGGGTTCCCGTACGCCTTGACCGCGTGCGTGCAGTTTATCGCCTGGTTGAACTCCCTCACCTTTGCCGCTGCGGTTATAGAGAGCGTGCCGTTCGCGATTATGTTCTGCACCTCAATCGTGCTGTTCTCGTTCGCGGAGCCGGACATCCCTCCCATTATGTAATACACGAAGCTGCTCGCGTCCTGCGGCCCGGGCGCGTAGGTCCAGTTGAAGCCGTAAATATCCAGCATCCCGTCCGGCCCTCCGCAGTCCACGGTGTGGTTCTCCCCGTCAAAGCAGGTCGCCATGAACGTGTACGGGCCAGGAAGCCTCATTTCGAGCGGCCCGCTTATCTCGCACCTGTTCATGGAGCAGCGCACGAGCTTGCTGTCGTTGTTGTTCGCAAAGTCAATCGGGTCCTCGGCAGTCGCGTCCCACCCGGCGTTCGCGGTAGAGCTGATCCTTATGTACGGGTAGCCCGCGCAAGTGAAATCGTCCGTAAGGACGGAAGGCGCCTCCTGCCCCGCGGGAAGCGGGTCGGTAGTGTAATTCCTCGAGCTGAAAATCTGGCAGTCGTCCGGGTCCGTGCTGTGGCAGTGGTAGAGCCGCACGTTGAGCGTCGTCGCGAGTGTCACGTTGCCCGAGCCCCGGTTGCGCACCGTCACGTTCGCGTTCATTGAAACGCTCTGGTTCATCGCGAGCGGAGCATCTATTATGGAAACAAGGTCGCCCTTCTGCATTATCGGCTCGTTCACCGCGTCGGTGACGTTGTTCGAGCCCCCGCAGGAAAGCACCGCGTTCGTTATTCCCATGAGCGTGATTGTCACACTCGGCGGAAGGCTCGCGGCCCCGCCTATGATGTATTTTATGTTGGCCGGGAAGTTGCGTATGTCGCCCGGATTCATTACCACCGGGAACGTGTCCGTTGGCGAAATGAAGAAGCCAGGGCTGACCTTGAACCCGGTCACGTTCATCGGGACCGTCCCGTTGTTTATCACCGTTATCACGATATCTGCGCTCCTGTTCACGAACCCGATTGGAACCTCGCTTACTCCGAGTATCGCTATTCCTGCGACAGGGCACACCACTATGGACGAATTCGTGGCCTGCGAAATCGCAACCGGAATTCCGCACTCGGCGCCGCTCGCGTTAACCCTGAACAGCACGCTTGACTGCGCGCCCGCCGTGTACACCCCGTTTATGCCCGCGCTTCCCCCGACCCCGAGGCTCACCGGGAACGCCGCAGCAGGGGCGAAAATCCCGCTGCTCGCGGTAATGTTGAGCGCGCCCTGCACGCTCAGCGAGACGTTGCCCGTGTTCGTGAGCGTCAGTGTAATCAGGGACTGGTTGCTTCCGTTGAGGTTTATGGGGTTTGTCGCGCTGAGCGAGAAAGACGCGTGCTGCGGGCAAAGGACGTTTGAGATGTACCTCGCGGTGAACGGGATGTTGGTTCCGCACGCGCCGTACGTCCCTGAAACGCTGAAGTTCGCGGTGCTCGCAAGGCCCGAGCGCGTGTACACTCCGGGGATGCTAACGCTCCCTCCGTTGGCAGCCACGGTGAGCGGGAAGGAAACTGAAGCGCCAGGCGCGAACGTTCCTCCGGCGACCGTTATTGAAGCCGCGTTCGGCACGGCCGCAGTCGCGTTGCCCGTATTGGTGAGCGTGAGGGTGATGTGCGCCTGCGCGCTTCCGTTGACGTAAATCGGGTCGGTCGCAGTGAGGGTCATGATTGCCGCGTCCATGCACGGGGAATTAAGGGCCAAGCTGGCTCCGCAGACCGCGTTCCCTCCGGGGCTCGTGAAAGTCACCGTGCACGTTTCCGTCCCGACCTGGCTTATCCCGAAATTGAACGGATCGGTGCCGCTGATGCCCACCGCACCGGACGACGGAATCGGGCCCGCGCACACCCTGTTCGCCGAAACCGCGTTCGCGGAATTCCAGATGAAGTTGCTCGCGTTCGGAGTCGTGAGCGGCCCGGGCGGGGACCACCTCGCGTTGCACGTCGCCGCAGCAGGCGCGCTCACGGTGAGCGTCGCCGAGCAGGACCCGGTAAGCCCGCTGGTGCTGTTGGTGACCGTAAGGGTGCAGCTCTCGGCCCCTGTCTGGGTCGCGTTGAAATTGAAACCGTGGTTGCCGTTCGGCACGGGCGCGGGATTAAGCGAATAGGGAATAGGGGCTGTGCAACTCAGGCTCGCGCTGCTTGCGAGCGCCGAAGCCCAGGAAACCGTGCCTGAAGCCGGCGCGGTGAGCGGCCCGGGAGGTGCCCAGGAGATGCTGCACGTCGGGTTTGTGGGCGCGTTTATCGTGAGCGCCGCGGAGCATGTGTTGGAGCCCCCGGGCCCGCCCACTGTGAAAATGCAATTCTCGGTTCCGGTCTGCCCCACGGCGAAATTATACGGCTGCGAGCCCGTCGGGAACGACACGGACGTGAGCCCGCTCGGAATCGGGCCCGTGCAGCTGCGAGCGAGGCTTGTCACCGTTCCGACGGCGCTCCACGAGAGCGTGCTGGAACCCGGCGCGGTAATCGGGCCCGGCGGCGACCAGCTCGCAGAGCACGTGGGCGCAGCAGCGTTAACCTGCACGCTTGCGGCGCACGTTGAGGAAAGGCCGCTCGTGCTGTTTGTAAGGGTAAGGGTGCAGCTCTCGGCCCCTGTCTGCGCCGCGTTGAAGTTGAATCCAAGCGAGCTCGTCGGGACAGTTACCTGCAGGTTGGTGTAAGGAACGGGATTCGTGCACGTGAGCGTCGCGCTGCTGGCGCGGAGCGCGGACCATAAAAGCGTCGTGGATGCGGGCGCGGCGAGCGGGCCTCCGGGCGAGAAATAGAAATAGCTGCATACGGGGCCCGAGGGCGGATTTACGGTCGTTATGGCGGTCGCGGTGAAGCTCGCGGGGTTCCCGCACATGGTTCCCGAAGCAGATGCGTACCACGTAATGCTCGTAGGCGAGGTCAGCGTTCCGCCGTATGCGTATGTGCCCGTAACGGTCACGCTCGCGCCCGGAGCGAGGGTGTACGGAAGCCCGATGTTGAGGCCCGTGTACGTTCCCGTGCTGGGCGTGATGGAGTTTATCGCCATGGGCACCGTGCCGTTGTTCCTTATCGCCATGGTGACCGTCGCCTGCCCGTTTGTCTGGCTGTTGAGGTTTATCGGGTCGGTTATTGAATCAATGCGGATTGAGGCGTTGTCCACGCACTGCGCGGTCACGTTGATTGGATAGAAATCCGAGAACGAAGTCGCCGCGTTGTAAAGGTATATGTTGTACGAGCCCGCGTTCGCATAAATCTCCTCGGCGCCGAATGCGCACTGGAAGCGCACCTCCACGTTGAGGTTGTAAATGCTGCCCTGCATGTTAGAGGGAACCGTGAACTGGTACAAGGCTGGGCTCGTTGTGTTGGCGGGCCCGGCGTAAGTCCCGTTCACGTACCAGAATCCCTTGCATACCCCGACGAGGTATGCGGGCCCGGAGAATTGGTACACCTTGTCCTTGTTCACATATGTGGACTGCATCGCCTGGCTCAGGCCGGGGTTGGCGATTACGCAGCTGCAGCTTCCGTAATTCGGATCTATGCTCACGCAGTGCGCCTGCCCGCCCGTTGTGGTGTATCCGCAGCCGTTGTACCAGCCCACGAACGCGTCGTAGGTCGGGCCGTCGAACAGGAAGTTGATTGCCGAGAGCGTCCCTATGGTGGAGGGGTTCAGGCCGTATCCCGCGACGTGCAGCCTGGCGTTCGTGTTGCTGAAATATGCAGTCGGAAGGCTAAGGGTCAGGTTGGCCATGCTTCCCCTCGCGGGGCTCGCCGGGAAATAGCCCGCCGAGGGGTTCACGGTTATGTCCGTGGTCATCGAAAGCAGCCCGTCGCTGGAGCTGTAGCTGTGCGTTCCGGCGAATCCGGGGCAAACCAGAAGCAACAGCAGTGCGAATCCGAGCGCGTTCTTCATCATGCTCACTCCTCCCCGAGGAGGCCCTCCTCGTTCCTGAACACCTTGGAGAAAACCTTGCCTATGAGCTTGATGGGCATTCCCACCAACGTGCTCACAACCCCCTGGCCGTCTATTATGACATCCGGCATGAGTATCGGGCCCGCGTTCATGAGCCCCACGCCATAATCCACGGTCCCGTTCCTGTCCTTGTCGTACCCTGCGCGGAACCCGAGCCATTCGCCCTTGACTGGATTGAATATGAACTCGAGGCCCGCCCCGTACAGGCTCATGCCTGCCTCGACGAACGGAAGGCTGCTGCCCTTGCCCTCAACGCCGACGCCGCCCCCCATCATGAAGCCCGTCACGCCGTTTTGGAACGTCTTCATGATGTTCAGCCCGCCGTAATTGCTCAAAGAGTGGTGGTTGTAGTCGTAGAGCGCGCCTATGTACGGGCTCGCGACCCATCCCTGCCCTAGGCTGAACGGCCTGGACACAGCCGCGAAAGGCATTATGTCCCATGGTCCGCCCGCATATTTCCTGGGCAGCTTTGTGTTCGGGTTGTACCAGAAAGGCACGCCAATCTTGGTGCCTCCGGTTATCTGGGTGCCCAGCGGGCCGCGTATGTCCACGAGGTTGTTAAGCGTGAGGTACACCGGCGCGCGTATTCCGGTTATCTTGGTTATCTGGCCGGTCGTGACATCTATGGTGCCTTCCATGAACACAACGTCGCCCAAGCTTGGGTCGTGGAACGATATGCTCACGCGCCCGCCGGCTCCGATGCTTATGCGCACGCGCGCGCCTCCCGGGTCGGCGGTGAGTATCTTGCCTGACTGCGCGATGTACAGGTCCATCCGGCTTACCTGCCCGGTTATGTACGGCTGCAGCTGCGCCGAGGGAATGATTGCCCGGTTCAGCACGTTCGTGAACGCGTTGAATACCTGGCTCTGGTTGGAAAGGTCCACCCCGGACTGGCCGAAGCTCGAAAGGATTCCCCCGATGAAATTCGGGAGCCTCTCGAACTGGCTGGTCTGCGTGGCCGTGAAAGTCGGAATTCTATTTTCCACCGTTTCGGAAGAAATTACCGGCACGGTCATGCCCAGCACGGGCGGCGGCGCCACTACGAGCTTGAGCCCCCTCCTCTGCTTCCTTCTTTTTCCCATCCTTTCCTCAGGAAGCATCACCGGGTGCGCCTTCACATCCGTTGCCTTGAGCGTTGTGGCGGCTTCCTCGAACGGGGTCGGAGCCGAAGCTGCCCGCCCCTTCTTGGCCCTTTCCGCGAGCGCGACCCTTGTGAGCGCCTTCTTGAGCAGCTCGTAGGTCTCTATCCCGAAAATGCCGTCAACCCCCTTGTCGAAGAAGAGTGCGAAATCCTTGCCCTTGACCTTGATTGTGCTTATGTATCCATTGGCCGCAGCCTTGCTTTCGTTCGCCTTGTTCTTCCTCTGGGCGACGCTGTCAACAGCGGATGCCCACCGCTGGAGCGCCTTCACCGCCTCCTCGTATTCCCTGCCGTATTCGCCATTGACCTTCACGTGGCCTGCCGGCCTCCTCCCTATTTTCAGAAGCTCCAGCTGCCTTTGCCCCGGGCCGTAATGGTCCATCTCGCCGTTCTCCACGAGCTTGACGACGTTGTTGTAAACGTCCTGCACCGCCGCAATCTTATCCTCCCTGGCCTTCTTTTCCGAAGCCTTTTTCGGAGTGAACTTGCTCACGAACGAATACCACTTGTACCCGTCCCTAGTGACCTCGGTCATCTCGGCCTTGTTGAGCTCGCTGCCTAGGAACCTCATTTTCTGCGCGACCATGTAGGATTCCGCGCTCTCCTGGGCCCCTGCTGCCTCCCCGCCTGCCGGCCTGTACCTGCCCCTGAGCTCCTTTATCATCTCCTCCGCCTTGAGCTTGTCCTGCGGGTTCGACTTTATGAGATTGACCAGCTTGTCCTCGACTTCTTTCTCGGGAATCCCGTGCCTGAGCATGTGCGAGGACGCGTAGTACATCGTGGCCGCTATGCCGACCGCCTCGTCCTCATTCACCCTCTTCTCGCGCAGCGCCTTTCCGACCGGCGAATTCCAGTTCATGCTCTCCTGCGACACCATTCCGGTTGCGATCGCTTGCGCCGGAATCCCGCTTATGCGCTCCGCCCCCTCAAATATCCCCCTTTTCTCCGCGCTTAGTGCCGCAAGCTCCCCGTCCGGCATGTTCGCAAGCGACCACCCAACCTTGGTCTCCTTCTGCGGTATGGACTGGATGTACTTGTTCGTCTCGTGGTAAAGCGCGCTCACCACGTTAGAAATCATGTAGTTGCTCTCGGTACTCTCGTCCAGGTCGGTCCTCTGCTTGAAAGTGGACATCAGCTCGTCGCGCGGGGGCACCGCCGCAATCGCCCTGCGAACCGCCTCGTCCGCGCCACGCGAATCGGCCAGATAAATGTCCGAAGCCGAGCCAATGAAGGAGGCGCCTATCCAGGAAATCTCCAGGTCGGTGTATCCCTTGGATGCGAGCGACTTGTAGAATTCAGTGCTTTTCATGTCCGCGACGACAAGATCCATCTTTCCCGCGACCATGTCATCAGTGTTCACGCCCAGCACTTTCTGCGCGAAGCCCAGGGACGATGCCAGGTCCTTCTCCCAGTTGGGGTTCTTGCCGTCGCCCCTGTACGCATCGAGTTCGTCCGAGCTGAAGAAGAACGCGACAGCGTCGTTCGTGATTCCCTTCACGGCCTTGTACTGGTCCAGCACCTTGCGCTGCCATGCGGTTATTTCCGTGTCCGCCTTTTCAGGCTGGGTTTCCACCATTATCTTGAGTATCTCCTTTCCGAGCTCGTCAAACTCCTGCTTCCCCGCCTGGCCCTTTCCGCCGTTCTCCGCTATCTCTTCCAGCATCCTGCTGACGGCGTAATACGCCTGGTGCACGCCGTTCGCGTGCGCTATCCATTTGCTTCCCCAGTTGTGTTCCTCGGATATGTATTCGCCGGCATTCGCGAGCGTGTACCTGAGCGCCTCGCCCTTCATTTCCGTGTTCAGGTTGGATATGTTCTCCCTGTTCTTGAACATGTCGTGCGCAAGGCGCCACGCGAAGAACGTCTGGAACTGCGTTTCGGACACGCTGCCGAGCATTTCGGACATCTTCTTCCCGAACTCCGCGTCCGCTTCCGAGGACATGCCCTGCACGTCCTGCTTGAGATGGGAGAACGCCTCCTGGTATAATGCGATGTCGCTCCTGAGGGCGCCCTTCTTGTATTCCTTTCCGGACATCGCCCGGAGCGACTCGTACGCCCCCGCGGTGAAAAGCGCATTTAGCTCGTTCTTGTTCGCTAACACGCTGTTCCGTATGCCCTTGCTGGTGGCCCCCTGCATCAGCCTTGCCATCTCGTCGGTGAAATCCTCGAGAACCGCGCTGGTGTCCACGTTGCTGAGTGCGCCCGCCCTGTTCATGCCCTTGTACGCGGCGCCGACCATTTGCGCGAAGGTCATCGGGATTTTCTCCACCTTTCCGTTGTTCACGACCTTCACGTCGCTTTCAACAGCCGCGCGCTTGGCTATGAACTGCCCTATTTCCTGCTCAGAAACCCCGTTCTTTCCGAGCGCCTCGGCGACTATGAAAAGCCCCTCCAGGGCGGTGGCCTTCCCGTTCCTGTCCTTGGCGTCGGTCTTGGACATCATGCTGTTGACGTCGCCCCTGTCGCTCCTGAGCCAGTCCAGCATCCAGGAGTTGGCGAGCGTGTTCAGCCTGTAGAAACCGTGCTTGGCCATCTTCTCCGAGAGTTCGTCCCTGCTCGTTATCCCGAACCGCTCTATATACCGCTGCAATACTTCACGCGCCACGACGAGCTGCTCCGAGATTTGCTTGACCTCGTCGCTCCTCGCGTACGCCGCTGCATCCCTGCCGTTGCGCTCCGCGATGTTCTCCTCGGACTTTGAAGTAATGGCCATAGTTCCACCATTTATCTACTTATTGTAACTCTTACCCTTTAAAAACGTTAGCAAAAGATACCCGAGAATCGCGACGCCGACAATCCCGATGATTATAGCGAATTCGGTGCCGCTCTGCTCCTGCGCGGCCTGCGCCTCGGCCTCGCCCGCGCCGCTGACCGCGACCCTGGCGTTGCCCGTGGCGTAATTCCTCTTCTCGTCAATCACGCGCAACTCGTACGTGCCGCTCTCGTTGTAGGGCACCGTGAAATAGTAGGGAAGGAGGACGTTGTTCTTTTGGGTCCCGTAGAGCTGGCTCCCGTCCTTCCACACGAACAGCGTGAGGTTGGTGCGGTCGAAGTGCGACGGCCCGTCTATGGCGAAGGAAATGCCGCCTTCCTTGACCTTGGAGGAGACGTTCAATGAAAAAACTAGGCACGAGAAAAGAAGCAGGAGCGCGATGGCGGTTTTTCTCATGCGTTCTATTCCGTAAATGTGTTTAAAAATCCATATCCAGTGCGCTCCCGAAGGACGCCTACAATTCGTATTCGTCCAGCAGCTTGGGGACCACCACTTCGAAGTCCTTTTCCAGGTCCTCCCTGAGCTCGCCGCCCTTCTCCCCGTGCACTAGGAAAACCCTCTTGAGGCCCTTGGTCCCCTTGATGAACTGGAGCAGCTCGTTGCGGTCCGCGTGCCCTGAAATCCTGATGTTTTCCACTTTCATGAGCAGCTCTATCTCGCGCTCGCCTATCTTGACCTTCTTGTCGCCGCTGAGCAGCTTCCTTCCGAGCGTGCCCTCGGCCTGGTAGCCTATTATTATCAGCTTGTTCTTCGGGTCCGAGTGCATCTTTTCCAGATAGATGAGCGCAGGGCCGCCGAGCAGCATCCCGCTCGTCGTTATGATTATCGCGGGCTCCGAGAACACGTCTTCGCGCCCCCTTGTCTTGGGGATGTGGAAGAACCTGCTCTTGAACGGGTCGTCGTCGCTCGTGAGTATCCTCATCTTTATGGACTCGCTCGCGTATATGACGTTCTGCCTGTATATGCGCATCGCCTTCCCGATCATCCCGTCTATGTATATCGGCGCCTTGGTGAGCGCGCCCGAGCGCATGTAATCTTCCAGCGCAAGCAGTATTTCCTGCGCCCTTCCCACTGCGAAGCTCGGAACCAGCACGAACCCGCCCTCCCTGAGCGTCTCGTTTATGCTGTCCACGAACCTCTTCATGGAATCCTTGGCGCTCGGAAGTATGTCGTCCTTCCCTCCGTAAGTGCTTTCCACCACGAGGTTTTCCGCGTGGACGCCGCGCGCCGCCCCTTCCATTATGCGCGTGTTGCGCATGCTTATGTCGCCGGTGTAAAGCAGCTTCTTCCCGCCTACTTCAACCTGCGCCATCGCGCTCCCGAGTATGTGCCCTGCGTTGTGCAGCGTGACGTCAAAATCGGCCCTGAACGCCTTTCCGAATTCCTGGAGGCTCGCGTGCTGCATCACCTCGTTCACCTCATCTTCGCCGAAATAGAGCTTCTGCTCCCTGAGCTTCTGTATCTTGAGGTAGTCGGCGAGCAGCACTCCCATCAAATCGCGCGTGGGCTTGGTCACGAAAATCTTGGGCGGCGTGAAGTCCTTCGCGTACATGTGCGGCAAAAATCCGGAATGGTCAAGGTGCGCGTGGCTCACGAACACGTTCCTTATGTCTCCGAATTTCTCCTCGGGAATCAGGGGGAACTCCACCTTTTCCCCGAGCTTTATTCCGGCGTCCAGCAGCAGGCTCTTTCCGTTCGCTTCAAGCAGCCCTGCGGACCTGCCTACTTCTCCTACTCCCCCGTAAAACGTTATCTTCGCTTTTTCCATGCCTCATTTTAACCTCTGTACCTCAACACCATTCCTGGGGCGTCCAGCCGTTTCCTTTCGGAACGCGAGACTGGAAACCCGAAACCTCTGATGCGCCAGGCCCCCGGCGGACCTCAGACCGTTTTCGGTTCCGTGTTCTGGGTTTTGAAACCCGAAACGGACAACAGGAAACGGTCATTTGCTCCGCCGAGTGCGTGGGCTAGTACTTTTTTTCCTGTTATTACTATATACGGAAAAATTTAAGAATGCCGCCTGCGCATAAAAAACGCATGGAAAATGAGGCCGACAGCGAGGTCAAGCTCAAAATATATGAACTAATCCTGTCGCGCTACAAGGAAAGGATTGAGGAGGGCGAGCACAAGAGCATTTCCGAATTGCGCGAGCGCATCTCGCCCTACAACGATTTCGTCAAGCAGCTGGCAGAGCGGCTTTCCGCTGGCCTGCGGCCGTACGAATACGAGAAGCACTTCACAGCGGCGCTCCAGAATTCCGTGGAATACATCAAAAGCCTGAGGAACGTGGAGCTTCCTGTGAGTTTCTGGATAGACTTCAAGACCATGGACGAGCTGAAGGCAGGCGACATAATAGACCAGGCGCTCCTTCTCACCTCGCTCCTGCGCTCGTTCGGCTCGCCCACCGCCAAGATGCTGATTACGAAAAGCAGGCGCGTGTACGTGGGCTACGAGTGGAAGGGCGAGCAGCACATGGTGAATCCGGAGAGCGGCTCCGTGCTATCGGGCGAGGACGTGCAGAAGGCGTTCAGCGAGGACCCGCTCGTCTACGCTTTCTCGGACGTTTATTTCGAGACCTACGGCGAAGAGGATTAGCGCCTGAACGCCTCCAAATTCTCCTCTTCCGCAAAATGCAGCTTCCCCGGAATGATGAAGCAGAACGGGGGCTTTCCCAAATTCCTTTTCTTTAGCTCATCAACAGCCCCGTAGCTTATCTTCTCGTCGTCCCAGCCCACGCGTGAGAGCACCGCGAGCTTGCTTATTATTTTCCTCCCAAGCTTTTCCTCCATCTTCCCTATCTGCGAAAAAGCCGTTTTGGCGCCCATGGGCCCCATGTCCTTGTCCAAGTCAAGAAGCAGCAGCGTATGCAGCCCGTTCTTCCGGTTCTGCTCCGCAATTTCCAGCGCGCTCACCGGCTCGTAATTCTTCCTCCAATAGGCGAGCGTCGCGGTCTTTCCGAACTTGTAGTGCTGGAGCCCGGCCTTGCCCGGGGCTGCGGTGAAAATGGACGAGTTGTGCACCACCTTCACCTCAATCCCCGCCTTCCTCGCGTCCTGCAGGTGCGTGTAATGCGTGGTCGCAGCAAGCGGGTCCCCTGCGACGAGCAGCGCCACGTCTTTTTCCTTGGCCCTTTTCACGATGAAGTCGCTCTCCAAAACCTCCCGTTCCACGAGCGTAATCTTCTTCCCTATTGTTTTCTCCATCCGCTTCTGCCAGCCCTCCTGCAGAATGCCGGTGTGCACTTCCGCATAAGCCTCGTCGCTCTTTTTGGCGAGCTCCTTTCCGCGCAGCGTCAAGTCCCCGGAAACTCCCAAGCCGATCAACGAAAGCATGATATCAGCCGTGGGCTATTTCAATAATTCTCTCCGAAGCAGCGAAACCCGATTCAACAAGCCGGGCGTAAAGCTGCCTGCCATATTCTGTCCCGGCATTGGCCATGACCTTGTCTTTCCACACACCCGACGGAGCAAATGGCGAGGGCCAGAAGGATTCAGCTGCCATGAAGGTCATGTTGCGCCCGCCCAGGTAAATGTTGAAAAGCGGCATTCTGAAATTCCCGCCAGTTATTACTGTGATTCTCTGCGAGATTTCCAGAATGTTCCTGAAATGAGGGGATTTCAAAATCTCTATTATTTTGCCGGTAGTTTCCTTGTTGCCGGCGCTCTGCGGTCGCTTCAAATCCAGCGTGCCGTCATCATTTACTGTAACGGAAACAAATGATTTTTTTAGGGGGGTTGCATTCCATGTCTGGAACGACCTTATGAAGTAATTTGAGTCGTTTCCTTCATCAAGGAATCGAAATGTGGCAAGTCCTTTCCTGAAAGTAAGCATAGCGCTGTAACTGCTCGTGTAAAGGTCGCCCCCGGTCTCCTCGGCTATTTGCTTGAGGGGCGCGTCCATAAATTCATGAACGTTACCCGGCCGGCCGGACAAATAGAATAAAATCGCTCCAACGACGCCGATTGCAATTATTACCAATGTGAGCTGTTCAAAGTTTTCCAAAGTCGGGTTTGAGATGGTGGCACTTATTGGGATTGAGAGTAGCATAACCGCTGCTATTGCCGCAAACCCGAACCCAACTGCTTTCAAGAAATCAATTGCATTCATTCAATTACCTTCCATTAAGACAGCATGTATCCAGCCTTAAAAATTGTTCTGACAAGACCAATGGAACCATGCTAAGCCCCTACAGCCATTCTTAATAAATCCCTCAATCCCGGGGCCAGCCCTATTATTATCAATAGCAGCGCGATGAAATATTTCTCCCCTTCGCCCGCGTCCTTTTCAGACGCGATGAAATACGACGCTCCGAATGCAATCCCGATTTTCAATACGTAGAACGGGAAGAACGTGCCGAACGCGCTTCCTATGAAGCCGGGAATGACGTGCTGCTCGAAGTAGCTCCTTCCGGTGAGCTTGCCGAAATAGTCTATTATGAAGAACGTGGCCGCGCCGTCGAGCGCGTGCGCGCCCACCACTCCGGCGAGTATCTTCGGGTCAATTCCATGCTTCTTCGCTCCGCCCGAGAAATACCTGTACGCGAGGTAGAACGGGATTAGCGCGAGCACCAGCACGGGTATCGCGAATTCCAGGTATTTGAACATGAAGAGCAGCACGAAAAGGTGCGGAATCCAGAGCGCGAGGCCGATGAACGCGGCGAGCCTCTCCACCTTGAGCGCGCGCGAGAGCGCGAGCGAGACGAAGAACAGCGCAGCAGTGATTATGTATATTCCGGGGCTGCTGGTGAAAAACCCGTAATCGTAAACGTGCGAATTGATTATGAGCGCGTGCAGCGGGGTGAGCGCAGTCATGACGCCGGTGTCTATGCTGTCCGTTACAACCCGGACTGTGGAGCCCAAAAGCACGAACGGAATCGTGTCCAGCACGAATCCCCTGTCCACCCTTATCCTGTAATATTGGAACGCGCGGTACGCGATGTACACCGCGGCAATCGCGATGAGCGCGTAAGTCACGGTGTTCACGGCGTTGTAGCCCTCGTGCTGCAAAATCGGCTCTATGTAATATTGATTGATGAACTGGCCTATGTCCACATTCTCACCTTGCAGGGGCAGCCGGAATAAGCGCGCCCTCGCTTGCTGATATCCGTAGCCATTATTAAAACGCTTTCCCAAATCCAGCTTATGCGGCCAAGGGAAAAGAACCTCGTGAAGAATATTTCATCGGAAAGGATAGCCGTGCTGCTCTCCGAGGCGAAAAAAACATTCGCGGAAAATCCCGCGCGCGCACAGCGCTACGCGAGGCTCGCGTTCCTCATAGTGCGCAAGAACAAGGTGCGCCTCACAAAAGAGCAGAAGCTTTCCTTCTGCAGGAAGTGCTTCTCATACTGGGTCCCGGGAAAAAGCGCCTCTGTCTCGTTCGACAGGAAGAGCAGGCGCGTGATTTACAAATGCGGAAGCTGCGGGTACGAGAGGGGAATCGGCTATTCCAGAAAAACCGCGCCGCACAAAGATTGAACGCGGCTTCGCTAGCAAAACAGCCGCGCATTTTTTATAGCTTTTCACCCAACTTCCTTCCATGGATTTTGACAGATTCGTGCAGGACGACTTGGCGGAAGTCGAAAAGGAGATAAAATCCATCATCCCCCGCGAGCCCGAAGGCGTCTACGACATGCTAGGTGGATACATATTCCGCGGCGGCAAGAGGATAAGGCCCGCGCTCGCGATGCTCTCGTTCCGCGCCCTCGGTGGCAAGGACAGGGAGAACGCCCTGAAAGCGTCCGCTCTTTTGGAGCTGTTCCACAACTTCACGCTCATACACGACGACATAGAGGACGATTCGCGGTTCAGGCGCGGAAAACCGACGCTGCACATCTCGCATGGCATACCCATAGCCCTGAACAGCGGCGACGCCCTTTACACGGTGGTCTGGAACTGGTTCCTCGCGCTCGGAATGCCCCCGGAGCGCAGGATAAGGCTCGCGTCCATCTCGGGCTGCGCGTTCCAGCGCGTCGTGGAGGGGCAGGGAATAGAGCTGGACTGGTACAAGCGCAAGAAAATCGCGGTGAGCGAGGAGGAATACTTCACCATGGTGGGCGGAAAGACCGGGGCGCTAATGGGCGCCAGCGCGGAAGCCGGCGCGTACCTCTCGGGCGCGGACGCGCAGGCGTGCGAGAACTTCCGCATGTTCGGCGAGTCGCTCGGAATCGCGTTCCAGATACAGGACGACATACTCAATGTCGCGGGCGAGTTCGAGAAGTACAAGAAGGAAATCGGCGGCGACATAACCGAGGGCAAGAGGACGCTCATGGTCATCCACGCGCTCGCGCACGCCGGGCCCGGCGAGAAGAAAAGGCTCGAGGAAATACTCGTTTCCAACACGCGCGACCGGAAAAAGATAGGGTACGCGATTTCGCTCCTCTCCAAGTACGACTCCATAAACTACGCGAAGCTCAAGGCGCGCGAATTCGTGGAGGACGCGAGCGCTTTCCTCTCCGCGCTCCCGCAATCGCGGGAAAAGGACGCGCTCAGGAAGCTGGCCGACTACGCAATAAACCGCGAATTCTGACGAAACATCAGATAATATTTAAATATAGGTTGCATAAATGCTCCTCATGAGACCAGCAACCCTGTTATCCCTGATACTGCTAGCAGCCGTAGCCACCGTGTCCGCACTGGACATAAGCCCGTACCTCGCGGCCAACGAGTCCAACGCGAGCATAGACAAGGAATTCTTCACGCTCAACCACACCGTGTATTACGTGGTCAGCATAAACGGCGACCCGAGCTTCCTTGTAAAGGGCGACGCGTTCGTCACCGACCAGGCCGAGATAACGGGCACGCTCAAGAGCTATTACCTCCTCAAATACACGCTGGACCCGGACGACGTCTCCGCGCTGCGCACCGCGTTCCTATCCTACAACGACAGCAGGAACAACGGCGAGGGCCGGTTCCCGGGCAAGGAGGAATACATCTGCAGGAAGGTCCTCTACCTTGACAAGGTCCCGTGCACCGACGTTTCCAACTGCAACCAGACTGCTTTATACCTGTGCGCGTACCAGAACAACGTCGCGCCGGGAATGTGCAACGACTACCGCCCGCTCATATCCCCGGTCGCGTCGTTCGCCAAGGCGAGCTTCGGAACGGACGCCATACTCGCCGACGTCTTCGACAAATTGGACGGCATGAATTCGGAGAACGCCGCGGCTTACGTGGCGCAGATGAAGGCGAATGTGCCCACGCTGCGCACCTACGCGAGCAACCTGGAGAGCACGCTCTTTCGGATGCCGCTCCCGGGCACCACGTGCAGGGACTGCATGGGCATATGCCCGTTCATAGACGTTGACACCAACCAGCTGGACACCGCCGACACGATACTCGCGTCCATGTCCAAGAAGGTTTCCCCGTTCTCCTCCTATTCCCAGACCGCCGGGCGCATCTACAACAACACCAACCGGAGGGTGGAGGACAGCGCCAACTCGCAGGTGAGGGCGTACTACACCGAAGCGCTCTACAATCCGCTCAGAGTGCAGGCGTCCGACGTGAAGAACCGCACCTCCGCCGCGCTCGCGCTCGTTGACAACTCAACGGTGAAGATGAAGCTCGCGCAGCTCACCGCGATGGAGGGCGACATAGAGTCGCAGATAAACTCAAACAATTTCACTTCCATAAATGCGACGCTCTCGGACTACAACAAGAGCATCCGCGCGCTAAACGCGTCCATAGGTCCGCTCATGGCGGTCTACAACAACGTGTCGGACAAGTACAAGAGCGCGACGGTATACCTCTTCCTCGCCGAGGGCAGGACGCTGAGCCCCGATGACCTCTCCACGCTCAACGTGCTGCGCCAGCAGAAGATAATACTTGACCAGCAGTTCAAGGCGGGGCTCACGGCGACGCAGTACAACGACCTGCTCGCCAACTACACCGCGCTCGTGGACAAGGAGCAGGCGCTGGCCGGCAAGAAGGGCGCGGAGCAGGCGCTCTACATGTTCACGGGCATGGCCAACAAGCTCGTGGACGCGCTGGACACGCTGCTCGTGCAGACGAGGCCGCTCACCTACAACGAGAGGGTGCAGTTCTCGTCCTATCTTCCGGTCGGGCTGAGCCTGCTGCTGTTCTCCTCGTTCTCCTCAATGATACTGTTCCTGTTCCTGATATACTACGCGATATCGTCCAAGCCCATGAACAAGGTGCTGTTCGTGATGCTCGCGATGTTCCTCGTGGCGCTCATCGGGCTCGTGTCCATCGGGATATTCCTCTCGCTAGACAAGTCGCTCAACAGGCTAGACTACGGGGACTTCATAGACATAGCCAAGTACACCAAGAACGCGGTAATCGCGGTGCAGCTCAACGGCGCGGACGACGCGACGCTCGCGTCCATGAAGGCGTGCGCGTCCTCTATTTCGGACGCGTTCACCGCGGACAAGGTCACTCCCATTGTTTATACGCTCAGGGGCGAGGACTGCGTCGGCAACGGCACCGCGGTCAAGGACTGCCTTGACAAGAACGCCAAGCCCATGGTGATGCTCAACGCCTCGGTGATAAGCTCGTCCACGTATTCAGGGCTGCTCACCAAGCAGGCCACCGTTTCCGGGGACCACACCTATTACGACGTGTGCCCGCTGGCCTCCGCGCTCAAAGGCTCCTGATTTTTTCCGATGATTTTCCATGAAAGCCGAACCCAAGACGCTCGCGCTCGCGGCGCTCGCCATTGTCGCATTGGCGCTCGCAGCCTATTTCCTCGCCCCAGCCGGCGGGGGGCCGGGCCCGGAGAAGCAGACCGACTACACTCAGTTCATTAAGGATTTGACGGCGGCAAACAAGACCTACATAATCATGGATCTCCGCGGCGCGAACGCCACCGCGCGAAGCGCGATAATGCAGTGCGGCCTGGATTTGGCCAGCAGCGTTCCGCTGGCGCCCAAGAACGTCTCGGTGATGGCGCTGGAGTCCCAGGGCTGCCTTACCGAGAGCTCCAACCAGACAATTTCCTATTGCGAGGCCCTTTCCAGTAACGGGGCCGCGTTCCAGATAACAGCCGGCAACGGCACCGTTTCCTATTATCCGGGCAGGATGGTAATCGCGCTCGCCACCTACAACGCCTCCTCGCCCTGCAGCGTGAACGAGGTTCAGAATTAGTGGTTTCCTTATGGACATTCACACGCTCGCGTTCATCCTCGTATTCGTCGCGGTAATCGCCGTCTTCGGCGCAGTGGCGTGGATAGTGCTCGACGCCCAGTCCAAGTCAACGGACGAAGAAGTGCACGTATACAAGAAATACTCCGAAATCTCGCACGGCAAGAATCCCAAGGCGAATTATTACGCGGACGTGGAGTTAAGGAGCCTGAACACGACCATACTTGTCACGAGCGGGAACACCTGGAACTCGTTAGTCCCGGGGAACAACTACACGCTCAATTGCTACACCGCGTTCGGCGGCTGGTACTGCAAATAGAAGGGAAAACATGGACGGCGCGAAGGTTTTTTTCCTTGCGTTCGCGGCCATTTTCATCGGAGGGATTGCGCTCGCGGCCATTTTTTCCCAGCAGCTCGACAGAAACGGCGCTTCCCCGATGAACGTGACAATTGTCAGCAACAGGAACATGGCGGGCTGCGGCAGCGCGGCCTACACGTGCGTGTACGGTTCGATAAACGGGTCCAATAGCAGATC
>JAKANX010000002.1 GCA_021823425.1 Microcaldota archaeon | reverse complement strand
CCGTCCCTGCTCATCGCGAAGCCCGCCCTGCTCCCGCCTGTAATGGAGCTGAGAACCACCGAGCCCGTCGCTATTAGCGCCGAAAACGATATCAAGTCCAGGAAAAGCCGGTTCTGCGACACTACCGCGGCCACATCGGCAAGAGGGGATGCGCTCGTTCCCAAAATGCGCCAGTCCAGCACCCCAACCTCTATTGCGGCTACGCCCATATATAGCACGAAAGAGACCGCGAAAGCGAGCATGAGCGCGTTCGGTATCGTTTTCTTGGGGTTCTTGGTCTCCTCGGACATCATGGTTACGGTGTTGAAGCCCAGGAAAGCGAAGAATATTATCGCGGTGCCGTTGAGCGTGCCGTCCAGGCCGTTGGGGAAAAACGGGGTGAATTGCGCGAGGCTGAAGTGCTGCGCGAGGTACGAGCCGCCCACAAGGAGAAGAAGGACGAGCGCGAATATCTTGATGAACACCATCCCCGCAGTTGCGTTCGCGGTCTCCCTCACCCCTATAATGTTCAGGATGGCGAACACTATTGGAAGCCCGGCTGCGGAAAGGACGAGCGGCAGCGCCCCGCTAAGGCCGAAGAGCTCGGAAAAATACGCCGCGAAGCCCACGGAAACGGCAGCCGCGCCCACTATGTAATCGAAATACTTGAACCAGCCCACAAGGAAGCTCCAGAACCTTCCGAATGCCTTCTTGGTGTACGCATAGCTCGCCCCGGTCTCGGTGATGAATGAGGAGAGCTCGGCAGAAGAGAGCGCGGTGAGCAGGGCTATGAAGCCCGCAATCAGGAAAGAGAGCATGACCGAAGGCCCCGCCAGGCCCGCGGCGACCCCGCTTACAACGAATATCCCCGCGCCTATTATGTTCGCTATCCCCACTGACGCGGCCCCGAAGAGCCCCACGGTCCTTTTTAATTTGGCCATGAATTCACCGGGATTTTGGAAATCAGGCCTTTTTTTGCGTTTCAGGAGGCGGCTCCCGCGCGTTTGCCATCCTGTTCACCATGTCCAGCGTGGCCCGTATGTCCGCCATCCTGACTCCGGCAATCCGCATGGGCTTGTCGTACTCGCCGGCCGTGTCCACGCTCAGGAGGCCTATTCCGAACGTCTGGTCCAGGACGCCCTGCGTGAACCTCGCCTCGGTAATCCTCGGGTACGGCAGGACGTACTCGTGCTTGCTCATTATGCCGAACCTGTACCGTATCCCGTCTTCGCCCAGCGTTATGGAGCAGGCCTGCGCAATCATGTTGGCGCGCACTATGAAGAGTGCGGCAATGATGATTGCCGCCCCAAGGAGCGGAATCAGGAAATCCCCGATCGTGTCATGGAAAAACGCGATTGCAATTACGGAAACCGCAAGGAAAAGGACCGACTTGGAGACGCTTATCACCGGGTAGGGATGGAACGTGTAGTCTGGCATGCGCGTATATCAGCCGTAAAATTTATATTCGGTGCGCGATTTGGGAAACCGATGAATTAAATTGATTGCACGGGAGTATTGGCCATGGCAAAACACGGCACCGTCCATCCGGGCGCAGAACCCCTCCATTACGAATTGCATTTCGAGCCCGATTTCAAGGAGTTCAGGTTCAGGGCGAGGGCAGAAATCCAGATGCGCGCGGAAAAGCCAATCCGTTCAATAAGGCTCAACTCCAAGGAGCTCAAGATAAAATCCGCAATCGTGGAATGCGCAGGGAAAAAGCAAATAGCTGGATTCGAATACGGGGACGAGGAAATCACCCTGAACTTCAAGGAAAAAGCAAAAGGAAAGTTCAACCTGATTATAGAATACGAAGGCGAGCACAACGACAAGCTGTACGGCTTCTACAGGAGCAGCTACAAGGAAGGGGGAAAGGCCAATTACCTCCTGACCACGCAGTTCGAGGCCCCGAACGCGAGGGCGGCGTTCCCGTGCATGGACGAGCCGGAATTCAAGGCCACTTTCGCAGTCTCCATGCTGGTGGACAAGGGAATGGAAGCGATATCCAACATGCCCATAAAAGGCACGAAAGCGAAAGGAAGCAGGAAATTAGTCGAATTCCAAGCAACCCCTAAAATGTCCACCTACCTCCTATACTTGGGAGTGGGGAAATTCGATTCAAAAGAAGGAAAATCAGCGGGAATAAGGCTGAGGGTCATGGGCAAGGAGGGAAGCGCCAAATACGTCGCACTCCCGCTGGAATACAGCAAACGGCTGTGGGCCGACCTCCAGCGCTATTTCGTAATCCAATATCCCCTTCCCAAGCTGGACCTGATTGGAATTCCAGATTTCGCAGCAGGCGCGATGGAAAACTGGGGCGCGATGACGTTCAGGGAGACCGCGCTTTTGGGGGACGAAAACACCTCCATGGGCGGAAGGCAGCGCATCGCGGAGGTGGTGGCGCACGAGATGGCGCACCAGTGGTTCGGGGACCTGGTTACCATGAAATGGTGGGACGACATGTGGCTCAACGAGAGCTTCGCCACCTTCATGGCTTACCGCTCGCTCGCAAGGGTGTTCCCGGAATGGAAATCCATGCTCGCTTATTACCTGGAAACGGTCGGCGACGCGCTCGCTGCAGACGGGATGAAGAACACTCACCCCATAAGCGTGGACGTGAAAACAGCTGGCCAGATAGAGGAATTGTTCGACGCAATCGGATACGAGAAGGGCGGCAGCGTGCTACTCATGCTTGAGGATTTCGTGGGCCCGGAGAAGTTCAGGAAAGGGCTCGTACGATACCTAAAGGAGAATTCGTATTCCAACGCGACCAAGAAGGACCTCTGGAGGGCGATGGAAAAGGAGTCCGGGCAGAGGAAGGTCGTAACCATCATGGAGGACTGGGTGAACAGGGAAGGCTACCCCATTATCGGCGTAAGGAAAAAGGACAACGCGTTCGAGCTCACGCAGGAGCGCTTCACCATTTCCGGGAACATGCCAGGAATCTGGAAAATTCCCATAACCTACGTTTCCGAAAAAGGGACAGGAAGGCTGGTGATGGAAAAGAAAAAAGCGATGATAAAAAACGCGGGGAAATGGATAAAGCTCAACTACGGGCAGGCAGGGTTCTACAGGGTGGATTACGAACAGGAGAACCTGGAAATTCTTGGGAAGATGATACGGGGGAAGAGGCTCGAAGACCATGACATATGGGGAATAGAGAACGACCTTTTCGCCTCAGTGCGCTCGGGGGAAAAGCCCATAGGCAGTTACGTAAATTTCGTGAAGGATTTCTGCATGGATTGCGGCTATCCTGCGAATTCAAGCATATCCTCCCATCTGGGCTGGCTCAATCTCATGGCGCACAAGGCGCCCTTTGCGCAAGGCGCAAGGGAGTTGAGCATTGCCTTCCACCGCAAGCTTCTCACTAGGTTGGGATGGGAATCCAAGAAAGGCGAGAGCAGCATGGACACCAGGCTCAGGCCCGCGGCGATATCCGCGCTGTGCATGCTCGGCGAGAGGGGAACGCTCGCGAAAGCGGAATCCGTTTTCCAAAAAGGGCGCATTGACGCCAACCTGAGGCCGGCGGTGTTCTTCGCGAGCGCGTACAGCGGCCCGAGCAGGGAAAAATTCCAGAAATTCCTCGAAATATACGGGGGCAACGGCTCCCCTGAGGAAAAGGTGACCGCATTGCGCGCAATCGGCATGCTCGGGGACGAGGGGCTGCTGCGCGATGCTCTTATGTTGGGGGGGAAGATTAGGCTTCAAGATTCGCTCACCATTCCATTGGCAATGGCGGGCGCGAACCCCAAAGGGAAATTCATATACAAAAAATGGGCGCTCGCGAACTGGAAAAAGCTGATGGGAAAATACCCGCCTTCCTCGCACATGCTCAGGGGCTGCGTTTCCGCATTCGGTTCGCTCTCCGACTGGGAATCCAAAAAAGAGCTGGAAAAGTTTTTCAAAAACAAGAAGAACATGCGCGACGACATAAGGATTGCGGCGAAACAGGCGCTTGAGCGCATAGATGCGAACATAAGGTTCATGGAGCGCAATTCAAATTAGGCGCGCAGTTTCCGTATCCTGTCCCGTAGGGAAATTGCCATCTCGAAATCCAACCTTTCAGCGGAAGCCTTCATCTCCTCCTCTAAAAGAAGAATCATCTCCTCGCGCTGTTTCGTGGTGAGGGATTTCGTTTCCACAACCGCCTCCTCCCCGAAGCCCATAAGGCTCGCAACGGGCTTGATGATTGTTTTAGGGGTAATCCCGTGCTTCTTGTTGGACGCAATCTGCCTGTCCCTTCTCCTGTCCGTCTCCTTTATCGCCTCCTTCATCGCCACGGATTTGGTGTCTGCATACATTATCACTTTCCCGTCAACATTGCGCGCAGCGCGCCCGATAGTCTGTATAAGGGACTGGCTCGACCTCAAAAACCCGGTCTTGTCCGCATCCAGAATTGCAACAAGGGAAACTTCCGGGATGTCCAGCCCCTCGCGGAGGAGGTTTATCCCTACAAGAACGTCAAACTCACCTAGTCGCAAAGAGCGGATAATCGCCATCCTCTCAAGCGATTCGATTTCCGAGTGCAAATACCTGACCCGCACCCCCTTGGAATGCAAATAATCCGCCAAATCCTCTGCCATGCGTTTAGTAAGGGTAGTAACCAAAGTCCTCTGCTTCTTTTCAGCCCGCATCTGCACCTCAGCTACCAAATCATCAAGCTGCCCTGCGGTCTTCCTAATCTCCACAACCGGGTCCACCAATCCAGTAGGGCGCACAATCTGCTCCACTACTTGGAAGGAATGCTCCAATTCGTAATCAGTTGGGGTTGCGGACACAAAAACAAGATTTTTCATGTAGGATTTGAACTCCTCAAACTTAAGCGGCCTATTGTCAAATGCGGAAGGCAGCCTGAATCCGAAATCAACGAGGTTCTTTTTTCTGGAAAAATCCCCTGCGTACATGGAATGCAATTGAGGAAGCGTGACGTGGGATTCGTCTATGAACATGAGAAAATCCTTGGGAAAATAGTCCAGCAGGCAATACGGCTTGGCGCCCGGCTTCCTTCCATCAAAATGCCGCGAATAGTTCTCAATCCCGGAGCAATATCCTATTTCCTTAATCATCTCCAAGTCGTATTTCGTCCTCTGCTCCAATCTTTGCCGCTCAAGGGGCGCGAGTTTCGGCGCAACCTCCTCCAATTCATTTCGTATGGATTCGAGTGCGTCGTTCTTCGCTTCCGGAGCAACAACGAAGTGCCGCGCGGGAAACAGCATGTAATTTGCAGCAGCCCTTTTCACCCCAGTGAGGGAATCAAAAAACTCCACCTTCTCAACAGTGTCGTCTTCCAGATACACGCGCACGGCGTGGTCGTGGAAAGGGGGGAGGATTTCGAGCATGTCCCCCCTCATGCGGAACGAGCCCTTCGCCAGAATCGCATCATTTCTTGTATACTGCAAATCCACGAGTGCGCGCAGGAGCTCTTTCCGCCCAATTTTCGCCCCGACCGAGAGATTCACTCCCATCTCCTCGTAAGTTCCAGGATTTCCCAAGCCGTATATGCACGAAACGGATGCGACAATCACGGTGGGCTCGCCCGAAAGCAAATAACTGGTCGCCTGCATCCTGAACTGCTCCAGCTTCTCGTTCCGTTGCGCGTCCTTCTCTATGTAAGTGTCTGTCTGCGCGATGTAGCTCTCCGGCTGGTAATAGTCGTAATATGAAATGAAATAGCCAACGTTATTCTTGGGGAAGAACTGCTGGAATTCCGCGTAAAGCTGCGCAGCGAGGGTTTTATTGTGCGAGAGTATGAGGGCGCATTTCCCGGATTTTGCAATCACGTTGGCCATCGTGAATGTTTTTCCTGAACCCGTAACTCCTAGAAGAGTCTGCATTCCGCCCTTCCTCACCCCGGAAGAAAGCTTCTCTATCGCAGCGGGCTGGTCGCCTGCCGGCTTGTAGGGGGATTCAAGGGAAAAGTCCATAGTTTGATTTCGTTTTGGAGGAATAAAACCCTATCCCAACGAATTACAAAAGTATTTAAGCCGGCCAGCAGTGCTATGAGGGGTGTTCGCATGAAATTTTACATTCTCGGCGCATTGGCGCTATCTCTCCTGCTCTTGGGCTGCCTCCAGCCGCCCCAGCAGGCATGCACGCAGGAAGCCAAGCTCTGCCCCGACGGCTCGAGCGTAGGAAGAACGGGCCCGAACTGCGAATTCGCGCCCTGCCCTGCAGGAAACACCACTCCCGGGCTGGTTGGAAACGACTCGGATTCGCACGGGTGCATAGGCTCCGCAGGCTACTCGTGGTGCGAGCAGAAGCAAAAATGCATACGGCCGTGGGAGGAGAACTGCACTGATAGCGGCATAATCAGCGCACCTTCCGGGAACACCGGCCTCGCGAACCCCGCCTCCGTATACTGCGGAAGCCACAACGGCACGCTGGAGATAAGGGACACGCCCCAAGGCCAGGCGGGCTACTGCGTTTTTCCCAACGGAAAGGAATGCGAGGAATGGGCCTATTTCAGGGGCCAGTGCAGCCAGTAGGTCTGCCATTTTCCCGCCCGATTTCTTTTTATTCAGCATGGGCGCCAATTGATGCATGAAGCTGAACAAGCTCACCAGGCAGGAAGAGGACATCATAGTCAGGAAGGGCACCGAACCTCCCTTCACCGGGCAATACGGCAACTTCTTCAGGGAAGGCAAATACGTCTGCAGGAGGTGCAACGCCCCCCTTTATCTGTCAAGGGACAAGTTCGACGCGCACTGCGGCTGGCCGAGTTTCGACCAGGAGATAAAGGGAAGGGTGAAGCGCATTCCGGACGCGGACGGGCAGCGCACGGAAATTCAGTGCGCGGCCTGCGGCGCGCACCTCGGGCACGTATTCTTGGGCGAGCAGATGACCCCAAAGAACGCGAGGCACTGCGTCAATTCATTGTCCATGAAGTTCATTCCGAAAGAGGAGCTCAAGCTGGAAACGATTGTATTCGGGGGCGGGTGCTTCTGGTGCACCGAAGCAGTATTTCTCATGTTTCCGGGGGTATTCTCCGTGAATTCAGGATACGCCGGAGGCGCGAAGGAAAACCCAACCTACCATGAAGTCAGCTCCGGAAGCACGGGCCATGCGGAAGTGGTGAAAATAGAGTTCGGCCCCAAGGAAATTTCCCTCAAGGAGCTGCTGGAAATCTTCTTCGCCGCGCACGATCCCACCACGCCGAACAGGCAGGGCGCGGACTTCGGGAGCCAGTACCGCTCGATAATCCTTTGCACGAATGAAAAGCAGAAAAAGGAGGCCGAAAAATACATAAAAGCCGCGCAGAAGGAATTCCAGCATCCCATAGTGACGGAAGTGGATAATCTGGATAAATTTTACCCCGCAGAAGGCTACCACATGCACTATTACGAGAACAACAGGAACCAGCCCTACTGCAGGCTGGTAATCGGCCCGAAAATAGAGAAGATAAAAAAGAAATTCAACCCCTGATTTTAATCACGACTTTTCCGCGCGGATGGCCGGAGTGCTGGTAGTCGATCGCCTCGCCTGCCCCAGCCCAAAAATTTTGTCTATATGGACCTTCACCGCGCCCTTGTCCGCCAATTCCGCGAGCTTTTCCAGGTTTTCGGTGACAATCAACGGGCCCGAGGATTCGTAGAGCGCCCGCACGCCGTATTTTGAGGCGAGCGCCTCGTTCGGCGGAGTGGTCATGGATACGAGGACGCCTCCTTTCTTGAGCACGAGGAAGGATTTTTCGTACGTTTCCTTTCCCACCGTATCGTAAACAGCGTCGTACTCCTTGAGGATTTCATAGAAACGCCGGGCCTTGTAGTCTATCGCCAGGTCCGCGCCGAGCCCCTTCACGTATTCCAAATCGGCCGTGCCCGCGGTCGCCGCGACGTAGGCTCCGAGGTGCTTCGCTATCTGGACCGCAATAGAGCCTATCCCGCCCCCTGCACCGTGGATGAGCACTTTCTGCCCCTTGGAAAGCTTCATCTTGTTCGTGAGCACGTCCAGCGCGCTTATTCCCACGAGCGGAAGCGCTGCAGCAGAAATGAAATCCAGCATTTTCGGCTTCTTCGCGATGTTCCCGGCCTTCACCAGCACGTATTCGGCAAAAGCTCCGGAATTGCCTGCGAGCACTATCCCGTGGCCGTAAACCTCGTCGCCTTTCTTGAAATTGGCGACGCCGGGCCCTACCTCGCTCACCACCCCTGCAAAGTCCCCTCCCAAGGTCGCAGGGAGCGCTATAGGAACCCTTTGCTGCACGTGGCCCTCCCGTATCATCCAGTCGTAAGGGTTCACACCCGCGGCGTACGCTTCCACGAGCACCCTGCCTTCGGAAACCGCCGGCTTGGGAATCTCATTCACCTTCACCTCGTCCTTACCCCCGTATTTCGCAATCTGAGCTGCCTTCATGCTTTCACCCATTTGGAACTGCATTCCCCCGAATATAAATGTTCAGGGCATCGTTTCCTTCACAAATCCAATCCGTTTGCCCCCTGGCTGTCATTTTGATGAAATGCGCGAGGCTCCGGGAAAACGCCTCTTTTCCGTGCCTGCCCCCGCGCTCCATGAACGCAATCCTTATCCGCTTGTAGCTTTCAGGGAATTTTTGGAAGTTGGCCCACGCGGCCTTGTCCGCCTCGGGGGGGGGCCTGAGGATGTCCCGCGCGATTTTCAATTTCCTTTCAGCAGGAACCGCCCCTTCAACTGCCCATGAGGCCGCCGAGAACCGCGCCGAGCCCGGCCTTTATTCCGAAGAGTATCCCCATCGCAATCAGCCACACCACGGGGAAATACTTGAGCCCGTCCACCCTCTTTCCCGAGGACATCACGCCGACGGTCATGCAGCCGAAGAACACGGTTATTGTAATTGCGAGCGCGGCAAAGAGCGTGACCGAGTCAGCTGTGAAGGCGAGCTTGCCCTTGAATATGCTCACCGAGCCCATCGCGCTGGCCTCCTCGGCCCCCGCGCCTATCTTGCTCTTTATCTTGAGCATTATCTCCACGAGGAAGGACGAGATGCCGTAGAGCAGCGGCGCGCCGAACGTTATCGCGGCCATGATGAACAGCACGTAATTGAGTATTATCGCGTCTATCTCCCTGCGCACCGAGCGGAATTTCCGCAAATCGAACGCCGTTTTCTCCAGCAGGTCCGCCATGTCGCCTCCGGAGTGCAGCCCCTCCACCACCAGTGTAATGGTCTTGTCCAGCACGTCCGAGTGCAGCCTCTCCCCTATCCCGGCCATCACCTGGTCAAGGGGCATTCCGGTGACGCTTCCCTTTGCCGCGTCGTTCACGGCCTTGCCCAGCGGGCCGAACTCCGGCCTCGCCGAGACTATGAGCGCCTTGTCCGGGGTGAGCCCCGCGCGTATGTTGCTCGCGGCCAGCGAGAGGAAGTCCGGAAGGAACTCCTCGGCCTTGGACGCGCGCGCCCCCGCGCCGAGCATGAGGTACACGTACGCCCCAAGGTGGCACAGCACCGAGGCCGCGCCTATTGCGGCTATTGAAAGGTAGGGGTTGAGCCTGAGCAGCAGCGCAACTGCGAAGCCAAGGACGAGCGGAACGCTGAGCAGGTAGGTGGTGAACAGCCGGGGGCTCATCTCGTTGTCGTTGTATATGAGGAGGCCCGCCCATGTCTTGCCGTATCCTTCAAACATGCGACCAGCTCATATGGCCACCACGGGCCTCCTGCTCTGGATGAGCCCGACGAACATGTACTGGATGAATACGAGCCCGCCCAGAATCAGCCAGAATACCGTGTCGGTAATCGGCAATTCAACGAAGGAGGAAATGACCATGAGGAATATCAGGCTGATTGTGGGCGCGATTATGCAGGTCATCAGGTACATTATCGCGAGCGTGTTGAGCTGCGCGCCGTAGCTGCGCATCTCTATCCTCTGCTCCTCGGCGAGGAAGTCCACTATTTCCGAGAGCACGGGGCCCACGTCCGTTCCCGCCTTCACCGCATTCGAGACCTGCCAGAGTATGCGGCTGTAATAGTAAGAGGGCGTCTTTGCGGCGGAATCCTCTATCGCGTACGCGAGGTTCGCGCCCGCCTGCACGTTCTTCACTATCTGCGCGAACTCGTCGGAGACCGCGCCGTATCCGTGCGACGCCGATGCGAACGACTCGAAAAGGGGGACGTTCGCAGTAGTCTGTATGCGCAGGTGCCGCGCGGCGAAAAGCAGGTTGCGGTCCACGTCCGCAATGCGCTTCCTTCCGAGCCAGCGCGGATAAAGGGTGCCGAAGAAGAAAACCGTGGCGCCCACGGCGAGCCCCGCGAGGAGCGAGTAGGGTATCGCCTGCGGGTTCTGGAGCCGGTAGAGCACGGCGTAGGAAAGGAAAAGCGCCATCGCGAAGTAGAACAGCCCGTTGAAAACGAGGTGGGCCAGATATTCCGTGCTCTGCATCTCCGAGTCTATCTTGTACAAATCCTCGTCAAGGAACTTAAAGCTGGGCTTTATGCGCGAGGCGATGCCCAGGAAATGGTGCGACAGCCGTTTTGCGGCCTTGCGGGGCACGAGCAGCAGGGGTATGTCCATCCCATCACTTTATCTTCTTGAGGAGCGCGTCCGGGTCCTCGTAATACTGGTTTATCACGGTTCCCACTTCGTCCACGCCGTTTATGTTCTTATCCACGAGGTGGTGGAGCACCCTCTCCCTCTCCTTGAGCGTCCGCTTTATCTCCGCGTCGTCCATGCGCGTGTAGGTCCTGAGTATGTCCTGCATCCTCACGCTCGGGTTCTCCTCCTCTATCGTGTCGCGCGAGGGCCTCCACCTGTATATGATGTTGGCGCTCACGTTCCCGCCCTTCTCGGACGGTATTAGCTCGCCCACCTCGAACACCCTCCGTATCCCGCTCCTCCTGTCGCGGTACATCGCGAGCACGAAATGGAGCGATTCGAGCACCACCTCAGGCAGCTCAATCGGCGGGCTCACCAGCCTCTTGAACGTCTCAAATACGGTTTCCGCATGCATCGTCGCGTAGACCGAGTGCCCGGTATGCATGGCCTCGAAGAGCACCTCGGCCTCTTCCGCGCGCCTGATTTCGCCGACGATTATGCGGTCCGGCCTCATGCGGAGGGAATTGACCATCAAGTCCAGCATGCTTATGTCGCCCTTGTTCTCCTTGCTCCCGTGGCGCACGACCATGGGCACCCACTGCAAATAGCTCGGGAGCGTGATTTCCCTCGTCTGCTCTATGGAAATGACGCGCTGGTTCTGCGGAAGGAAGGACGAAAGGACGTTCAGCATGGACGTCTTTCCCGCGCCGGTCCCTCCTGCGACGAGTATGTTGAGCTCGTACTGCATCGCGAGCCACAGGAACGCCGCGACCTCCTCGTTTATCGCCTTGGAGCGTATGTGGTCCGTGATTGTCCACGGCTTGCGGGCGAATTTCCTTATCGTGATGGTGTTCCCGAAGACGGAAATGGGCGCGAGCGTCGCGTTCACGCGGTCCCCGGAAGACAGGTAGGCGTCGAGCAGCGGGTCCTGCGAGGTTATCTGCCTTCCCACCCTCCTTCCAATGAGGCTGGAGTAGTCCCATATGCGGGCCTCCGAATCAATCCTGAGGTTGCTCCTGCACCACCCGTATTTCTTGTGGTAGAGCCAGAGCGGCTCGCGCGAGGTGTTTATGCATATCTCCTCCAATTCGTCGTCCTTGAGCAGGAACTCTATGTCCCCCAGCCCGAGAAGCTCCTGCACCATGAGCCCTGCCAGTTCGAGTGTCTTTTCCTTGGTGAGCCCGGGTATCCGGTCGGTTATGAGCTGGACCGCAATCTTGTAGAACTTCTCCTTGAGCTCGGCCATGAATTTGATGTCCAGCACTTCCTGCGTGGTCAGGCGCACCTGCCTGAGCAGCTCCGACTTCACGGTGTTGAGGTACGCGGTCGTGGCTTCCTCGGGGTGCGGGACCTTCACGCTGTAGAGGTGCAGGCTTCCGGGAATCTTCTCTATCGTGACGGATGCCTGCACCCCGTCCGCGTTCACGGTGTATTTTTCCACGATCGCCATTTCATCACTCAATCTTTTTCAGCGTCATCTTTCCGAAAAGGTCGTACTCGACCTTGAGCAGCCCGTACTTTTCAAGGCTCTGCGCGTATTCCTCCACGGTCTGGAGCGGAAGCTTCAGCTGGACCGCCACTTCAGCCGCGGTCACCTTGCCCCGCGCGCGCACGGCAGCGAGCACCTGGTCTATTGTGGTGTCGTCTCCCCTGCTTTTGGCAACCGCGCCGGACGGCTTTTTGGCCTGCCTGCCCTTTCCGACCGCCTTTATTATCGTTTTCCAGAGTTCCGAGGTGCAGATTCCCCCTATGAGCCTGTGCCTCTTGTCTAGCACGGGCACGCATTCCGCGTTCCTGTTCGCCAGCACGGCGACCGCCTGGCTCAATTCCATGTCCGGCTCCAGGTAGATTTTCATGAACATGCGGGTGGAGACGTATTTCTCTATGCGCTCCTTCTTGGCCTTCTCAACGGCCGCGGAATTGGGGTTGTCCACCACGTTCGCGCGCGCGAACGGCGCCGCGAGCGCCGAGAGCGTTATTATGCCTATGAACCTGCCCTGCCTGGTCACCGGCGCCTCCTTCCTCCCTGCCTCCACAAGCCTGCTGGCGACCTCGTAGACCTCGTCGCCCGCATCGAACGAGATGCACCCAGTTTTTTTTATTTCCGAAACCTTCATCAGCACACCGCCATTACGCGACCCTTATCCTGCCCGTCTTGTTCGCCAACGATTGGACGCTTATGGTCCCGTCGGCCTCAACGCGCACAGGATTGCTAAACCTCGCCAAGGCTTTTAAATCCGCGCCGGGCGCGGAATAAATTTCCACCGAGCCCGGCGGGCTGAACTGCACGTAGCCCACGAGGTTCCCGGAAAGGGTGATGTTTATCCTGCTCTGCATGCTCCTGTTCAGCGTCTCGGCGAAATCCTCGTAGAGCGCGTAACTGGTGTCCGTCACCCTCACCCGCACGGGGAGCGCGTCCGGGCTGCCCACGGGCGAGGTCTGGAGGCTTTCCCACTGCGCCCTGTCCGCGTTCCCGGCCGCGAACGTTACGTTTATCTCCAGTTCCGAAATCCCCCCGTTGCCCGAGAGCGGCGTGAGGTACATCCTGTTCAGCCCCTGGGAAATGCGCACGTTGTTGGGCAGGATGTAGAAAGTCCCGTTGCTCGCGCTGCCCGCGTCAATGCTGACGTTCCCCTCCTCGCTGTTGTTTTCAAATCGCGCGAAGCTCTCCAGGTCGTCGGCGAACGAGTAGTCCATTGGCACGCGCTCCTCGGTAAGCACGCTCCTGTTCACGACCGTGAAATTCACCGCCGGGGAGATTATGCGCGCGAGCCCGTACTGGACGTCCGCGAACCTGTCCGTGGACTTGTCCACGTCAAGCACGTAGGACGCGGTCGCGGAGTTCCTGCCCGGCTCGCCCGCAAGCGGTATCGCGAGCCCGAGCAGCGCGAGCACCAGCAGCAGCACGCCGAGGGTCGCGAATATGCCGCGCGAGGTCATTTTTCCCATATCCTCAGCCTCGCCGCCGAATAGTTGCTCACGCGCACCCCTATGCCGAGGAAGTCGCGGCCCACTTCGTAAACGCTCGCGCCCTGCGGCTGCGCGCTCCCGTACTCGTCAATGGAAATCAGGTTGAAGCCCTGCCCCTCCCTGTAATAAGTGCTTATCACGAGCCTGCCGTCCATGTTCGCAGGCAGCGTGCGGTTGAGCTCGCGCTCTATGAGCGTCCTATTTCCGGAGCCCAGCACTCCGCCCATGTCCATCACCGCGAGCACGTCGTCGCCCGTGCGCTCGAGCTGTATCTTGGAATAAGGGCTCTTCTCCGCCTGGTAGGAGAAATAGCCTATGGTGGCGAGCGCCATCACCATGACGAACAGCGCGACCGCCGCGTCCATCGCGAACACGAACCCCCTACCCATACACCCTCACCTTCACCCGCACGGTTTGGCCGTCCAGCACCGCGAGCCGCGAGACTTCCGAAACGAGGGTGCTGTTGGATTCCGCCCCAACTTCCGAATACCTCGCGCCGTCCAGCGACTCTATGCGCACGAGAAAGTCCTGGTCTAGCCCGAACGCCCTTTTCGCATAAGCATATGAGAGGTTTGAGAACGCATCCACCTTCTCCCTGTCCAGCACGTTCGGAGTGGACGCGAGGCCGATGCACGGCGCGTTGTCCGGGTCCAGCGTCCAGTTCTCCGGGCAGCCCGGCGAGCTCACCAGCTGGTCCGAGATTGAAATGAGCGCCACGTCCGCGCTGTCCTTCCTGAACGCGGCGTCGTACTGTTCGGTGAACGTGTCCCACAATACGAAATAGTAGGACAGCAGGAGCAGCATTATCGCGAGGCCCGCGACAAGGTCAAGGGAAATGGCCTGCGCCTTCATGCTAGCCAATGACGACACCCCCGTCAACGTTCCCCACCATCGCGCCCCTGCGCACGAAGAACGAATAGTCCGTCCCGTTGGAAACGTTCGCCGTGGAAATCCCGCACCCTGCCCCGCCGGAGCCGTAGGAAATTGAAACCGAGCGGTTCGCGGCCGAGACGAAAATCGTGTAGTTGAGCCCGCTTTCCGGGATGAACAGCGGCGCGGACGCGTTTGCCCCCGCGGCAGCCATGTTGTTCACCTGCGCGGCAATCGCGTTGCACGCCCTGCGCGCCGCAGCGGACGAGGAAAGGTTGAGCGCGTCCAGCTGGCTCTCGTAGTACACCACCAGTATCATCACGAAGAACAGCATGGAGAAGAAGACCGAGTAGAGGAATTCAAGGCTGGACTGCCCGCGCAGGCACGCAGCAGGACCCCGGCGTTTTCCCATATCAACGCGCCTACCTTCCTATGTTCCTGAATATCAGCGTGAGCGTCTCGGCGTCCGGCGCGAAATAGTACGAGCCGTGCGTGAGCAGGGCGATGTTGGTGAGCTGGACGTCGTCCACGTCGTCGCCGAACCCGATGGTGTAAACGGTGATGTTCCTGTCCCTGCAATAGACCGAGCCCGCGACCGGGTCGCCCACGTTGCTCACCCCGTCCGTCAGCATTATTATCACCTTCGTTGCGTCCGGCCTTCCGCGCGTGGAAGTGAGTTCGTCGGCCGCTGTGTCAAGCCCGCACTCCATGCACGTGCTTCCAGTGGGGCTTATCGCGTTAATCGCGTTCTTGAGCGTCGTCTTGTTCGCCGCGGACATTATCGCGAGCGACTTGTCCAGGCTGGAGCTGGTGCTGAACGAGACCAGCCCCGCGTTCGTCGTGTTCGTGACAACGTCCACGAACGCGTCCGCGGCAGCCGCGGCGGCGGACATCTTGCTGGGCTCCTGCTGTATGCTGAAAGCCCGCGAGTTCGCGTTGCAGCTCGCGCCCGCGCTCCTCTTCATGTAAAGGTCTATCTGCACCGGCGCCGGATAGGCCGAGATGTTCACCACGCTTATCGTGCTCCCGTACGCGGTGCTGGTGCGGTTGCCGCTCGCTATCACGTCGCTTCCGACGCGGGCCTCGTAGAAGGCGGTGCATCCGCCGGCGCTCGCGGAAATCTCGGCGGTGAGGTTGCCCAAATCGCCGTTCTTTCCGGTGATGGTCATGCTCTTCACCAGCGTGAACGAGGTGCTGGAAGTGCTAGCCACCCCGCTGTTGGAAACGTTGGTCACGTTCCAGGCCATGGAGCCGGACTTGTCTATCACGAGCATCATGTCCACCGAGACGACGCCGAAGCTGTCGTTGAATATCCCGCCCGTGTTGTTCAGGGCGTCGGTGCACTGCACGAAGACCGTATGGTAGCCGACGTTCATCTGCCCCAGGTTCCTCGTATAGTTCTCGGTAGGCGAATCCCACGCCCCGTCATCGGCGGAAAGCGCGCTCCAGCTCCCGGAGTCAAGCTTCATGTTGCAGCCCTTGAGGTTGCTGCCGCCCGTGTAAACGTCCGTGGCTGTCCCGCTCACTGATATATTGGTCAGCGTCGTCGGGGTGTCGGTGTGGTTCATGAAAGTCACTATGGGGCCGAGCACGTCGGCCATGCTCACGTTGAAGTAGTAGTAAGCGACCGGGCCGAGGTTGCCCGCGGTGTCCGTGCACTGCGCCCACGCTATGTGCTGGCCGTTGGAAAGCATCCCCACGTTCAGGCTCGCGCCCTCCACGACGTCGTTCCCGAACGTGCCGTCCGTGGGGCTCATGTTCATCCAGCTGCCGCTGTCTATGCGCACCTGCGCGTTTTTCACGAACCCGCCGGAGGCCGAGTCGTTGCACACCGCGTTAATCGCAACGACGTCCGCGGTGCTCGCGTTGAACGGCGTGGAATTCAGCGAGGAAACCACGGGCCCCATGTTGTCCCGCGTGGGCCCGCAGCAGCAGACCGTGGACGCGCACTGGCCGCTGTTCGCGGCCGAGTAGTCCTCGGCGCTGCTTATGCAATCCGAGGGCGTGTTCCTGCACGTGCCGTTTATGTAGCCCTGCGACACGCAGAGCCCGCCGCAGCTCTGCCCCGCGTTCACGTTTATGTTCAGTCCCGTGGTGCAGCTGCCGTCGTTGCCGGTCTGCACCAGCACCACGCCGCCGTACGCGCCGGACGCCTGGCCGGGGGGGACGTTATAGTATACCGTGAGGGTCCCGTTCTCGCCCACGCCCAAATCGCCGGGCGCCCCGGAAAGCGAGGCGAGCGCGGACGCGCCCCCGGTCAGCTCCGCGGTAATCCCCGTGATGTTGAAATCCGCCGCGTTCGACAAGTTGATGGTGTCGCTCCCGCCGCCGCTCTCGTTGAACACCCTGCTTATCAGCGATGGCGAGCACGCGAGCCCTGCCTCGCCTATGAGGACCTTTCCTGACTCCAAGTATTGCACGAGTATCTTCTGCCTGCCCCTTCCCGCGGGAAGCGCGCCGATCAGGTCCGAGTGCGTGGTCGCGAAAAGGTCCGTGGGCCCCGAGGATGTGATGACGTTTATTACAATCCTCTTGCCCCCTATCGTGATATTCGTTATGTCCTGCGGAAGGTACACCTCCACGTATTCCTTGGAGTTCGGTCCCATGGAGTGCACGTAGTCCGCGGCCCCCGCAATCCTGGCTGCCGCGTCCTCCGCCTGCGAAATCTTGAGGCTGTCCGAAGTGTACGTGGTGCCCACGTAGAACATGATTGCGATTATGGTGAGGCCTATCCCTATCACAAGCAGCTGCTCGAAGGACGCCTGGCCCTTCAAAGATGCTTCCATTTCCACGAGTGTCCTCCCTTCTTGCGCAGGGCGCTCAATTCTATCTTGGAGCTCTGGATCTGGGTTTCGAATTCCTTGGGCGCCGCCTTGCGGGCCTTGGCCTTCCTGCCCCTCGCCCTTTTCACTGACGCTTCTTTCCATCCACTCCTTCCGGGGTGCATCTGCTCCCCGACCTCGGCCCCGCCCTCGCCGATTTCGAAAGTGTGCATGCTCAGCGGATGGCGCGTAGCGCGCATTTTCCGTATGCTTATCGCGCGCCGCAGGCTGAAGGGGTCGTCCGCGCTGCGCACGAGCGAGACCACTATCACTCCGTCCACTATGAACTCCTCCACTCCGGTGGTGGAGAATATCTCGCCGTTGTCCCGTATGTCGGAAATCACGAGCGCGGTGCATCCCATCTTCTTTATCTCGCGGTCCAGCTGCACGAGGCCGTTCCTGATCTGGTCCGCGTCGGAAAAGTGCGTGAGCAGCACCGAATACGAGTCAACCACGAGGCGCTTGGCGCCTATGCGGTCTATCGCGTCCGCGATTATCTGCTTGAGGGAGTCGAACTTGTACACTTCCGGCTTGATTACGAGCAGCTTCTTTGTCTCAACCATGTGGCGCAGGTCCCATCCGTATATGCTCATGTTCCTAATGAGGGTTTCGGGGTCCTCCTCCAGCGTTATGTACACTCCAGCCTCGCCGTAGTCCCTCGCGCCGTAGTAGAGGAACTGCATGGCGAACGTGCTCTTGCCGGTGCCGCACGAGCCCGAAAGCAGCGTCACGCTGTTGCGGGGCAGCCCGCCCTCGAGCATGTCGTCCAGGCTGGGGAATCCGGTAGCGACTCGTTCGATCTGCGGCGCCTGGGGCTTTTTGTTCGCTGGCATGTGTTTTCACCGGGAAAGCGTTTTCTGGGTCCTGCTATGCCTTCGTTCACCCCATTTAAAATCATTATGGCGCTTGCGGGCGGCCCGCCCGTTTTTTCCACGTTCCAAATCAGAAATCTATATAAATCAGACAGCAGAAGGACCAGCACTGAAAAATTCCACGTTGGTGGAATGGTGATGCTGATGAATATGGAAACAAGGATGAAGGGAAGCAGGAAAGGCCAGGCGGCCCTCGACTTCCTCATGACCTACGGATGGGCGATCGCGCTTATAGTGATAATCGCGGCCGTGCTGTTCGCTTTGGGAATATTCGACATTAACAACTTCGTAGGCAACAAGGCCGTCGGGTTCTCCCAGGTGGCCGTGAAAGGATGGGGAATGGACACAGCCGGAACGTTCACGATAAAGCTGAGCAACCAGGCAGGAGTTCCGATTTCCATAAGCAACGTGTCGATAACTGTCGGCAACGTGACGACCGCCGTTACCGGAATGCCGGTGGCGCTCACCACGGGGCAGGACAGCGCGATACTCACGACCGCAACGGGCGGCTTCGGCGCACAGGCGACGGGCTCCAGTTACACCGCCAAGGTCACCGTATCCTACGTGGACACGAACGCGAACTTCCCGTACACGACGTCCGGAACGCTTACCGGAAAGGTCGCATAACCTTTTCTTTTTTCCTTCCTTATTTTTCCCCTTTCTCTCCTCAGCGCAGCCCGGCACATTTTTAATCCTCCCACGCGCCGTTCTTCCCATGAAGCTTTTCATAATCAGGCACGCCGAGACCACGGCGAACTCCGCCAAGGTCATTCTCGGCGGAAAGGAGCAGGGCGAGCTCTCCCAGCGCGGAAAGAGGCAGGCGCTCGGCCTCGCGAGGAGGCTCGGGCAGGAGAAGATAACGCTCATATGCTGCAGCCCCCTCCGCCGCGCGGGCCAGACCGCGGCCGAAATAGCCAAGGGAAGGGACTGCGAAGTCCGCCCGTGCCCGGAGCTGCGCGAGATAGAGGCTGGCGAGCTCGCCGGGATGAGCCACGAGCAGGCCGAGGAGCAGTTCCCGGACGCCTTCAACGGCGCGTTCGCGGACCCGCAAAAAAAGCTGCCCGGGGGGGAGAGCATGGAAGACGTGGGGGCGCGCGCGATTCCGTTCGTGGAAAAGCTGATATCATCCAACAGCAGCGAGTGCATAGTGCTGGTAGGCCATAATGTAGTGAACCGCGTGATACTTGCGTCCCTGCTCGGCATCCCGCTCCAGAAGGCGAGGGCGATAAAGATGAAGAACGCGTGCATCGCGCTCGTGGACGCGAAGCCGGGATTCGCCCAGCTCTATTCGCTTGACAATTCGCTGCACGGAATCAGGTAGTTGAATTGGTCCGGTTCGCCTGAGTTATTTGGCGCACGTAAACGGTGAAGTGCAGCCTCTTTCCCGCGAGCGGGTTGTTCGCGTCCAAGACTACGCTGGTGGCGTTCACCACTGACGCCATCGCGCTCTGCACCGTGCCCGAGGCGTCCTGTATGTCGTAAACCGCTCCCTCTTCCGCCATTATCTCAAGCACCATGCTGTCGTTGCCGAAGGAAACGACGCGCTCGGGGAGCCCGCTGAAAGTGAGCGTCTTGTTTATTTCCGGGTCCACCCTGATTGTAGCGCTCGTGTTCGTCGCGTTCACCACGGTGGCGTTCCAGTACGCCCCGGGAATCCCGGTCCCCGGCGCAGATGAAAGGTTGTTGTCCGCGAAATACGAGATGGGTATTTCCTCGTACCTGCTCGCGCCGTACGTGCGGTTCAGGCTTATCACCCTTCCCGAATCGTATTCCCCGTATCCGTCGGCAGGCTCTATCACGAAGCTCTTGTTCTCCCCTGCTGCCATCCCAATTAGCGAATATGCGAAAGAGGGAATGAACCCGCTGTCCGCGCCCACGTGCACGCTAATTGGCGCGTAAGTCCGATTCGAGTCGTAAATGCCATACCGAACCGCAATGTCCCGCATCGAAGTGTCGTAAGGGACGAAATTCGTGCCGTTCGCGTCCGCGACGCTGAGCGCGTAATCCACGAGCGCGGTGTCGCCCAGCGCTATCGCCGTTGAATTCTTGGCCGTTGCCTGCTGCGCGCACCCTGCGGAAAAGAGCATCAGCGCGAGCGCGCAAAATGCGAATTGCCTTGCATCCATGTTTTGCACCGTAAATCCATTACCAGCAAAAGATTATTAGGTTGGAGGGACGGGAGGCTTGCGCCCCCCGCCCTCCGGGCGACCTGGGTGAGCTCAAAACTTTCTCATCGGGCGCACGAACCCCCGCATCCCCCTGCCCATCGGCGGGCGCAGGTGCGCGCCCAAGTTGAGCTGCTGCCTAAGCTCCATGCTCAAATTGTATATCTGCGAATACTCCCCGAACGTCGTCTCGTTCAGTTTGCCGAACAGTTTTCCGCCGAAGCCGTATTCCTGGTGGAGCGACATCGCTGCGTTGTAGTCCCCGGACGCGACCGCCTGCCTGAAATCCTGCGCTGCGGTCGCGTTGAACGCGGTTCCGTTCCAGCCCGAGTGCGTCCCGTTCCACGAAACGTTCGCAAAAGGCGGGGGCGCGTGCCCGAAGAACCCCGCTGCGTAGCCTGCGCCAGCGAGCGCCAGAACTGCTGCGAAAACCAATCCCAGCATTTTCAAATCCATTCATCCCACCCGTTTATCGTAATGTTAATGTAACCTTAATGTAATACAATTTTTAAACCTTCCCCCGCCCTCCCCGCCCCATCCGGCTTCGGATGGAATAATAAACCTGCCTGAAAAATACGCTTATGCGGGCCATTCCCATCGCCGTTTTCCTGCTCCTGCTTGCCGCGGGCTGCACGATTCCCGACAATAACCCGGGCGCCCCGAACGCAAGCGCAGGAGTAAATGGGGGCAACGGCACGGGCGCATCGGCGCCAGTAAAATACGGCGATGCAGTCTCCTTCTTCAAATTCACCGACCCGCACGAGGGCGCGTTCAGCCTTGAAGTTCCGCAGGGCTGGTCCGTAACCAACGGCTCCGGCCTCGTCCGGCCCTACATAGACGCCGCGGTCGCCTTTGAGGCCAAATCTCCTTCCGGCCAGGGCTTCATGATACAGGACCCGTACGGCTACGTATACGAGGTTCCCAACCCTATGCTGGATTTCGCGGGCTTCAAGGAGGGCTCGCTCTATGACCCCTCAGGCGGCATTTCAAATCCGATGATGGTGCGCAGCTACGTTTCCGCAGCCGATTTTTCATCCGAACTAATCCAAAAGAGCGGCATCAACGTGACTAATGTAAAAACGACTGACCGCCCCGATCTCGTAAACATCAGCAGCCCCATGATAGCCGGCCAGTCGGCTTCGGAAACCCGGCTCGATTACTCGGAAAACGGGAAAAACATGAGCATGGTGCTCGTAATTAGCACCACGCTGGTCCAGGTATCGGGGACAGGCGTGTGGTATGTGTCCGGAATGGAGTACTATTCTCCGAAGGAACTGATGAACGAAACCGAGCTGCTCGCCCTGGGGATGCAGCGCTCGTTCAAGGTCGACGCAGGCTGGGCCGCGCGGGAGAACAAGGAGGTGCAAAAGCGCCTCGGCATAATCTCGCAGGCGCAGAGCGGCATCTCGGCAACGATTTCATCGGTGTTCGAGACTAGGAGCAGTTCCATGGACGAGCTCAACCACAAATGGGACAACGCGATACTCGGAATAGAGGATGTCTACAACCCCTCGACAGGAGACCACTACGTCGTGGACAGCGGCTCCAATTACTATTGGATAGACAACCGCGGGACCATCTACGGAACCCAGACAGACCAGAGCCCGTTCCCGCAGGAGAACATGGAAAGGCTCAGCTGCCCGGGATGCTGAAAATGCATTCGGTGTATGCGAAATACGCGCTCGCGGCGCTCGTCCTCGTTGCAGTGCTGCTCTCGTTCGTTGCCCTTGCAGCCCCCAAGGTTTCGGCAGGCAACCTCTATGCGGGAAATTTGCACATGCACACGGACTGCTCGGACGGGGAGGACAGCTACGACGCGATGGTGGAAGAGTCCGTGCGGCTGGGATTCAGGTTCATCGCGATTACGGACCACAACTTCTGCCCCAATTACATTGAAAGGTGCAGGAACGAGACGCGCATTTTATGCATTCCTTCCATGGAATTCACCACCCCGAACTGGCACATGCTCGCCATAGGGATAGCGAAGAACCCCGCAGAAGAGGAGTGCATCGGCGCTCCGGGCCCCGGGCCCTGCGACGGCGGGCTCTCGCTGCAGGAAACAGTCTGGAGGGTGCACGCGCAGGGCGGGCTCGCAATCGCCGCGCACCCTGCAAACGGGCTTCCGAACAAGATAAACGCGCAGGACCTTCCGCTTTTTGACGCGATGGAATGCGACCACCCCTCCTACGGGCTTGCGCAGGGGCTGGAAACAATCATGCTCAGGAACGGCGCGCCAATTCCGTGCGTCTACGATTCGGACGCGCACAACGCGGAAAGCCTCGGAGTGATGTACAGCGTGTGCGGGCTTGACAACTTGACGGAGGAAGGGGTGAAGGCGGCGATAGTGGGGAACAAATGCAGGCAGAGCGGCCTGCTCGCGGGAATTTGAATTCCGCAGTTTCATTCCTGCACTAACTCAAACCCTTAGCGAGCCGCGGAAGCCCCTGCCGCCGTAGTAGGAATCAGCCCCGTTATGGTATACGAAGACCTGATTGTAGCGCCGGTCGCAGAAGAGCGCGCCGCCCAGCTTCCTTATCCCTTGAGGCGTCCTAATCCAGCTTGACGTTTTTGTATCGAAATTTCCCAGCTGCTGCAGCTCCCCGTATTGTCCTTCGTCCAGAATTCCGATGCCTATTGCAGCTGCCATGTCCATCGCCGAATCCTTGGGCTTGAATTGCTTCCTTGACTCGAGCGCTTCCCGGTCGTAGCACAGGTTTCTTCGTCCGCTGGGGCTTTCCGCAGAACAATCGTAAAATATGCATTCGCCGGTTTTCTTGTCCAGCCCGACGACGTCCGGCTCCCCTCCAGTTTTTTCCATTTCGTTGAGCGGCCGGAGCGTTTCCGGATTGGATTCCAGCCTTGCCTGCACCTTCGCCCATTCAACGCCCTTGTGGCGGCCCATATTCTTCTCGAAACGGGCC
>JAKANX010000080.1 GCA_021823425.1 Microcaldota archaeon | reverse complement strand
TTGTTGTGGTTGAACAATTGCTTAAGGTCCTTGGTAATATCGACTTTTTTTACCGAAACCTGAACAATTCCCCTCTTTTTTTCCATGTTATCCCGTTATTATAACTCTCATTCGCTGTTTTTATTAGTATCTGCGCAGGATGTTTCTTGCGAACATTCGCGAGTTGTCGCGTAAATTCTAAGCTTAGCAACCTTTATAAATCCTCATAAATAATAAACTAGAACTAGCGCTCTCAGGGCGACTGCTCAAGAATCTTTTTCTGGATGCAGTGCCCGGCGTTGCGACACTCCTTCCGTCAAGAAGGAATCGAAACGAAAAAAGGAAGTGCATATCCGTTACGTATGCTTTTCTGAGGCGTCAGTGTCAAGTTTGAATCAGGTGAAAAAACAATGCCGCTGCTGCGACAATCTTTTTTCACAAGGGAATAAATAATGGTGAAAAAATGGCTGAAAAATGCGACGACAAGAACTGCTACATACACGGCGGCATCAAGGTCCGCGGCTCAAGGATTACCGCAAAGGTGGTAAGCGACAAGGGCAAGCGCACCGTAATCGTGGAAAGGAACATCTCGAGCGTGATGCCCAAGTACAACAGGATATCCAAGAAGACGAGCAGGGTCCCGGCCCACAACCCGCCCTGCATAAACGCGAAGCTGGGCGACACGGTCCGCATAGGCGAGACCAAGAAGATAAGCAAGACCAAGGCCTGGACCGTCCTCGAAATATTCAAGGACGAGAAGAGGAAGTAATCCCGGTGATTTGAATGAAAGGACTCGGCTCACACGTATCGCGCGGACTCCAGGTCGGAAGCAGGGTAATCTGCCACGACAACTCCGGCGCGAAGGAAATACAGATAATCAACGTGCTCAATTTGAGGGGAGTGCGCAACCGCTACCCCGCCGCCGGAATAGGCGACGTCGTAATCGCGTCTGTGAAAAAAGGGAAGCCCGAGATGGTCAAGAAAGTGGTGCGCGCCCTCATAGTGAGGCAGAGGATGCCCTTCAAGAGGCCCAACGGCACCACGCTCCAGTTCGAGGACAACGCCGCAGTGCTCATAACCGAGGACGGCCTTCCCGTGGGGACGGAAATCAAGGGCGCGGTCGCGAAGGAGATAACCGAGCGCTACCCGAAGGTTTCGGCAATCGCGCCGGCAGTCGTTTAATCCGGTGATTTTGATGAAAAGGGACACTGAAAGGAAAAATCTTTACGAGGCGAAGCTGCACGAGAAAAAGAACCTGGTGCACGCGCACACCTCCAAGGAGCTCAGGCAGAAGCTCGGAATAAAGACGCGCTCGCTCCTCCTCAACAAGGGAGATTCCGTGAAGATAATGCGCGGCTCGAATCGGGGCAAGAGCGCCAAAATAGCCAAGGTGAACTACAACCGGGCTATAGTCTACCTCGAAGGCATAAGCAGGAAGAACGCCAAGGGCACCGAGATGCTCATCGCGTTCCAGCCCTCCAACCTCATGCTCACGGACCTGAACATGACCGCAGACAGGAAGAAGGTGTTCGGCACCGCGCCAGCCAAGGCGGAGCCCAAAGTATAATCATAAGGTGAAATCATGGCCAAGAAAGGACGAACGTACCACACGAAAAGGCTCGCGATTCCGAAGGCAATACCGGTCAGCGACAAGAAGGAGAAGAAGTTCATGATGTCCACTGCGCCGGGGCCGGCCCCGAAGCAGATGGCGATACCGCTCGGCGTCCTGATAAGGGACGTACTCGGCTTCACGACCAGCGCGTCCGAGAACCGCAAGGTGCTCAACGCAAAGGAAGTGATGATTGACGGCATGGCTAGGAGGGACGAGAGGTTCCCGGTCGGGCTCATGGACTCCATAACGTTCACAAAAGGGAAATCCTACAGGATTACCGTAAACAAGAAGGGCCAGCTCATACCCGTTGAGACCAAGCACGCGAACGTGAAAATCGGCAAGGTGGTGGGCAAGCACACCGTGAAGGGCGGAAAAATCAACCTGACTCTCCACGATGGAAGGAATATTCTCGCGGACAACAACGTGAAGGTCGGGGACAGCGTGATAATCTCGCTCCCGGACCAGAAGATTTCCAAGGTCCTCAAGTTCCAGGACGGCGCAAGGTGCCTGATAACCGAAGGCAAGCACGCCGGGACCGTGGCGAAGCTTGAATCAATCATAGGGAGGAAGGAGGGCAACTGGCCCGAGGCCAAGCTCAAGGGCGACGAGGAATTCATCACCGTGGCCAAATACCTCTTCGTGATTGACGACAATTACGAGGGCGCCGAGCACAAGGCCAAGAAACACGAGGGTGCATGATAATGGCAGAAAAAACGAACCCGATGAGGGAAATCGAAATTGAAAAGGTCACGCTCAACATCGGCGTAGGCTCGCCGGGAGAGAAGATGGACGGCGTCCGCGGCTTCATGGAGAAGCTCACGGGCGAGAAGTTCGTGGAGACCAAGGCGAGGAAGAGGAACCCGGTCTTCAAGCTCCGCGTGGGTTTGCCCATCGGGCTCAAGACCACGCTCAGGGGCGAGAAGGCCATGGACATACTCAGCCGCGCGCTGGATTCCCGCAAGAGGAAGATAAGCCCGCGCAATTTCGACCGCCGCGGAAACTTCGCCTTCGGCGTGAAGGAGTACATAGACTTCCCGGGCGCAAAGTACGACCCGAAGGTCGGCGTGTTCGGATTCGACGTGTGCGTCACGCTCAAGAGGGCGGGCAAGCGCGTGGAGCAGAGGATGCGCCAGTCCTCCAAGATAGGCAAGTCGCATTTCATAAGCAGGGACGAGGCAATCGGCTTCGCGAAGGAGAAGCTGAAGGCCAAGGTAGAGGAGTAGGGGTGTTTTGATGGCTAAGGTCGCACTTGAAGAGAAATTCAAAGGGAAGGGCACGAGGAAGTGCAGGATATGCGGCAATGCGCGCGCTGTAATCAGGAAGTACAACCTCCACATATGCAGGAGGTGCTTCCGCGAGGTCGCAGAGCACATAAACTTCAGGAAATACTAGGTGATATGATGGACATTCTTGCTGACGCGCTCAACACGATGAAGACGCACGAGATAGCGGGGCAGAGGCACTGCACCGTCAAGGCGTCCAAGCTCATAGGGAAGGTGCTGGACATCCTCAAGGGGGAGGGCTACATCGTTTCGTATCGGGTAAGGGAGGACGGGAGGGGCAACAAGTACGACATAGAGCTGGCCGGAAAGATAAACGAGGCCGGAGTCGTGAAGCCCCGTTTCCCGGTCAAGAAGGGCGAATGGCCGAAGTTCGAGCAGCGCTTCCTTCCCGCCTACAATATTGGAGTAATCATAGTCTCCACGTCCAAGGGCGTGCTGACGAACGTGGAGGCCAACGAAAAGGGCGTGGGAGGAAGGCTCCTCGCGTACGTCTACTAGGTGCTCACAATGGAAATACCCAACGGAATCACGATAAGCGTCGAGGGCAACAAGGTCAAGGCCAAGGGCCCCAAGGGCGAGGTCGAAAAAGTGTTCGACGCGCCCGGAGTGTCCGTGAAGCTCAACGGAAATGTTTTGGACGTGACCGCGCCGAACAGGGCGCTCAAGGGCACCTTCGAGGCGCACGTGCGCAACATGTGCTACGGCGTGGAGCACGGCTACACCAAGAAGATGAAGATGATATACGCGCACTTCCCGTTCACGCTGGAAGTCAAGGGCAGCACGCTCAACATCAAGAACCTGCTGGGCGAGAAGCTCCCGCGCACCTCCAAGATAATCGGCAAGACCAAGATAGAGGCCAAGGGGCAGGAGGTCACGATATCCGGGCCGGACAAGGACGCGGTCGGGCAGACAATCGCGAACTTCAAGCGCGCGCTCCGCATAAAGGAAAAGGACTGCCGCGTGTTCCAGGACGGCATATACGAAATCGTGTAATCGGTGATTATGATGGCAATCAAGAAATCCAAGCCCAAGTTCAACGTGCTGAACGCGGGATTCAAGAAGAGGGTAAAGCACAGGTGGAGGAAGCCCCGCGGAATAGACAACAAGAAGCGCATACGCCTCGCGTGGGCCGGCGCGAGCCCGAGAATCGGGTACAAGAACGCCGTGGAAGTGAGGGGAATGCACCCGAGCGGGCTCTTCGAAGTGCTCATCCACAACGTTGCCGAGCTCAGGGCGGTCCCCAGTTCCCAGTCCCCGGTTTCGAAACCCGGAACGGAAAACGGGAAACGGTCATTTGCCGCAAGGATAGCGAGCGGCGTGGGGAAGAAGAAGAGGGACGAGATAAAGAAGGCTGCCGCGGAGCTCAAGATCCCGGTGCTCAATTAGGTGAAAACATGCTTTCCACGATAAAAAGGCTCGCCTCCGACATCCTCGGAGTGGGAGAGAACAAGATAAGGATAAAGCCCGAGGAGATAGGCAGGGCCGAGAGCGCGCTCACTCGCGAGGACGTAAGGGGGCTCATAAGGGACAAGGTCGTCTACGTGAAGGCCGAGGCAGGCTTCAAGGTCCTCAACAGGAGGAAGAAGAAGCTCGCGGGCTCGCGCAGGGGCAGCATGAACACGCGCACCCCGGAGAAGGACAAGTGGATGACGAATGTGAGGGCGCAGAGGAAATACCTCAACCAGCTCGTCGTTGAAGGAAACCTGGAGCAGAAGAACAAGAGGCACGTTTACATGAGGATAAAGGGCGGCGCTTTCAAGGGAAAGAAGGCGATGCTCATGTACCTCAAGGACAACCATCTCTACGTGGAGAAGGCGGCCAAGAAATAGGTGAATGAAAATGAAAGTAAAGACCACGTTCATAATGCCCTTCCGCAGGAGGAGGGAAGGAAAGACGGACTACCCCAAGAGGCTCGCCGAAATCAAGGGCGGCAAGACGAGGATGGTGGTGCGCAGGACGAACAAGGGCTTCACGGTCCAGTTCGTGGAATACTCGGAGAAGGGCGACAAGACGCTCTTTTCCATGCACTCCTCGCTCCTCAAGGACGCGGCCGGGTTCCCGGCGAAGTGCAACACCCCCACGGCTTACCTCGCTGGGCTCTACGCGGGCAAGCAGGCGAAGGCCAAGGGAGTGAAGACCGCGATTAGATCGGAA
>JAKANX010000079.1 GCA_021823425.1 Microcaldota archaeon | reverse complement strand
TCGGCCTCATAGGGCTTCATTGCGTGGCCTCCCTTTCCCTTGAAATGGAGCCTGCCCATCACAACCCCGGTGGAGGCGACCGTCGCTGCTGGCGAGCCGTCCAGAATCAGGGCAGCATCGGCCTTGGCGAGCCCCTCTTTCACTAGGAAACCGAGCCCGAATTCGCCCCCGACTTCCTCGTCGCACGTGTACGCGAGCAGCACGTTCACTTTCGGCTTCGCGCCTTCCAGCGCGTAGAGGGATGCAGCTATCCCTCCCTTGTCGTCGCTCGTCCCCCTTCCGTACGCGCGGTCGCCCTTTATCGTGAGCGCGAACGGGTCGGTCTTCCATCCTTGCCCTGCCGGGACTATATCGTAATGGGCGTTTATGAGAAGGGTTTTTTCCGCGCCTGCATCCAATTTCACCAGGACGTTGGGGCGGGGCGGAAGGGTTCGGGGTTTCCTGTTCCCGGTTTCGGCGGCGTCGCATATCCGCGCCTTGAAGCCCAGGGACTCGGCCTCCTTTGCGATTAACGAGGCGCACTCCGAGTAGTTTTTGGATAATGTGGAATCGGTGTCCATGGAAACGAGGCTTTTGAGGAATCCGAGCATTATTGGGTTTGGTCGCACATATTTTATTTGTTTTCTGCGAATTTCAGGCTATGGACGCCTATTCACTTCTCCTTGAGAGGATGCCGAAGGAGGAGCTGGATGCCAAGATTGACGCCAAAGTCAAATCAATGAGCGGATTCCTCACGCGCGAGGCGGCCGCCCGGATAATAGCAAATGAGATTGGACTGAAGAAGGACGAGAAGACCACGCTCGCGGCGATAGGCGACGGGACGAACAGCGCGTTCCTCGTCGCGAAGCTGGAGCGCATACTCAGGCTGCAGGAGTTCGGGGGCGGCAAAAAAATGAGGAAAATCGTGCTCTCGGACGCGGGCGGCGAGCGGGAGCTCAAGCTGTGGAACGACGACGTGCAGTTGCTCAACTCCCTGCACGCGGGCGACACGCTGGAAGTGAGGGGCATTTATTGCAAGAACAACGAGCTCAGCCTGGGCTACAGCGGCGCAATCCGTGTTGTGCAGCACGCCTCGTTCGCCGGGCTCGGCGCGCTCGCGGACCTGGGGGGCCTTGCAGTGAACGTGCGGGGCTACGTGGAGTCCGTGGGCGGGATGAAGGAGTTCGAGCGCGAGGGGATGCAGGGGAAGCTTTTCTCGTTTTCAATTTCCGACGGCAAGAATTCGGCGCGCGCAATCATATGGGACGGGCCGGAGCGGGGGAATGCGCTCTTTCCCGGGAGCGAGATAAAAATAGAGAACGCGCGCGTGAAAAACGGGGAGCTGCACCTTGGCGCGTCCTCGCGGCTGCTGGTAAAAAAAAAGCGCGAAGGACTGACGGGAAGGGTTGACGCGCTCGAGGTTTCGTCAGGAAAACTCATACTTACCGTAGGCGGGAACAGGTACGATTTCTCAAGGGATGAGGCGCTCACAGTGCTGGACGCCAGGGTGGCGGACGACATAGCGCTGGAAAGCGTCGTTGAATTGAAGAAGAAGCCGTTTATTGGAAAGGAGATATTCATAGAAATGAAAGAGGGAAAGATAGGGAAGGCGATGGTGAAGGCCTGACTCTAGGAGTCGCGGTTCTTTTTCGGCTTTGGCTTGGACCCTTCCACCTTGTCCAAATAGTCATCGGTGGCCTTTTCCCCGTCCTGCCTTGCGCGGTCAGCGGTTTCCGAATACTGGCGCCCGGTCTGCAGGTTCACTGCCTCGTTCTGCGCCAGCTGGATGGTGGATGTGAGAACGAACTGCTCGTTAATCCTGCTGACAAGGGCCTTTGCCTCGGCATAGCAATTGTCCCACTGCCTGCCATAGCCGTTTTCCTTAACGTATTTCACGGAATATGCGAGGTCCTCGTCCCCGTACCTTATTCCCAGAAAGGATATGAGGTCTGTGGTGGCCTTCTCGCTGCGGGTCTGCCTGGCTTCCCTGAGCAGCCCATGGGCGAATTTAATTGCGGAGAACATTTCGTTCACTATTTCCGCGTCCTGCGGGTCCGCGCGTATTGCCGGAAAACCCCCTTCCAATAGCTTAATCATGACGTTGGTGCTCTGCTCCTTGGTAATTGCCCCGTTCTGGACCAATTTCTTTAGGGGGACATATGCGCCTGTGTAGGTAGTGAGCTTCCCTATGGTGTGCTCGTATTGGGGCGAATCCTTCGTAACGGAAACCAGCTCCAAGACGTTTGAAACTGCCCTCTTTTCGTCTTCGCTTTTGCCCGCTGTCCGCTTTTCATAAAGTTTCCTGAGATGGGAGGGCGACATCGCGCGGATTACGTCCACGTCCAGATTGAATACCTTCTGGGCAACGGAGTCAATGAGGTTGTCTATGTACCTAGAATATTCGTCAGATGCTTGTTTCTGCGCCATTCTTCCACCAACTACTACGCCTCAGGCAAAATTAATAAAGTGATTTCAGTTCAGAAAAAGCCGAAATTCCTCTTCCCGCCCTCCTCGTCAAACTGCGCGAGCATCTCCTTCTGCTTCTGCGAGAGCTTCTTGGGCACCTGTACTATAACGCGCACGAGCTGGTCGCCCCTGCGGCCCCCGTGCACGTCCGGCATCCCCTCGCCGTGCAGCCTGAACAGGGTGTGGCTCTGCGTGCCTGAAGGGATTTCCAGCTTCGCGGACTTTCCGTCAATTGTGGGAACGTCTATCTTCGCGCCGAGCGCGGCTTGGGAAAATGATATGGGGATTTCCAAGTAGAGGTCGTTCTTCTGCCTCTGGAAAATCTTGTGCGGGCCAACGCGCACGTATACGTAAAGGTCGCCGTTGCCGTCCCTCGCCTCCTCGCCCTCCCCTTCAAGCCTTATCTGCATGCCATCCTGTATTCCGGCGGGTATGTGGACGGAGAGCTTCTCCTCGCCCGCGACAGTCCCTGCTCCCTCGCACGCCCTGCATTTTTTCTCCACCACCTTGCCCTGCCCTCCGCACGCGTCGCACGGCGCAGCTGAGCGGAACATCATCGGGCCCATCCTGCTCGTGCGCACGACCTGCCCCCTTCCCCCGCATTTCTGGCACGTCTTGAATCCTGAACCGGGCTCTGCGCCGTTGCCCCTGCATTTGGGGCACAACTCGTCCTTGCGCACCCGGATTTCCCGCTCGGCCCCCTTTGCGGCCTCCTCAAGGGATATTTCCACCTGCGCGCGCAAGTCCGAGCCGTATTCGCCCCTCCTTCTGCGGCTTCCGCCGAAGAACGCGGAAAAGATGTCGTCGCCGAACCCGAACTGGCTGAAAAGGTCGGAAAAATCCGAGAAGTCCGCGTTCCTGAATATGTCCTCCTGCGAATAGCGCTGGTCAAAGCCCGCGTGGCCGAACTGGTCGTACTGCTGCCTCTTCCCTTCGTCGGAAAGCACAGCGTACGCCTCGGAAATCTCCTTGAATTTTTCCTCCGCCCCCTTGTCAGGATTCCTGTCCGGATGGTACTTGAGCGCAAGCTCCCTGTACGCCTTCTTTATCTGGTCCTTGGAGGCCCCTTTGGGAATTCCCAGGACTTCGTAGTAGTCGCGCTTGGACATCGTTCAACCTATTTCTTCTCGTACTTGCCGTCCACCACGTTGTCGTCGTCGGGCTTCCCGTTCCCGGTTCCTGGTTCCGGGTTTTGGGCGCCCGGATCGGGCCCCATTCCGGCGCCTCCGCTGGATTGGTAGATGCTGCTCCCTACTTCCTGCAGAATCTTTTTCAGGCTTTCCATTTCCTGCCTTATTTTCGCCAGGTCGTCCGTGGCGAGCGCGTCCCGAGCCGTTTTGGACGCGTCCTGCACCTTCTTTTTCTGCTCCGCGCTCACCTTGTCCCCGAGGTCGGCGAGCGTCTTCTCGCCCGTGTAGACCATCGCCTCGAGCTCGTTCTTGGCTTCCGCGAGCTCGCGCACGCGCTTGTCCTCCTCGGCGTGCTCCTCGGCCTCGCGCATCTTCTTGTCTATCTCGTCCTTGCTCATCTTGTGCGGCGCAGTAATCCTCATCTTCTGCTCCTTGCCTGTTCCCATGTCCTTTGCGGAAACGTGCAGAATCCCGTTCGCGTCTATATCAAAGGCAACTTCGATTTGCGGCACGCCCCTTGGGGCTGGAGGAATTCCGACCAAGCCGAATTTCCCGAGCTCTATATTGTCCCTTGCCATGGGCCGCTCGCCCTGCAGCACGTGTATGTCCACCGAGGTCTGCATGTCCGCCGCCGTGGAGAAAACCTGGCTCTTTTTCGCGGGGATTGTGGTGTTGCGCTCAATTAGCTTGGTGAAAACGCCTCCCAAGGTTTCTATTCCGAGCGAAAGCGGCGTAACGTCCAGAAGGAGGATGTCTTTCACTTCCCCTGCGAGCACTCCCGCCTGCACTGCTGCCCCCATCGCGACGCATTCCATGGGATCAACGCCGCGCTCCGCCTTCTTTCCCACTACCCCTTCTACGAATTTCTGCACAATCGGCATGCGAGTGGGCCCTCCTACCAGAATGACCTTGTCTATCTGGGAAGCGGAAAGCTTCGCGTCCCTCATCGCCTGCTCAACGGGCTTGGCGCACCTGTCTATTATGGGGCGCACGAGCTCCTCCAGCTTCGCGCGCGTGAGCAGGTGGGAGAAGTGCTTGGGGCCTTTTGCGTCGGATGCAAGGAAGGGAAGCGAGATTTCGCTCTGCAGGGTGGTGGAAAGCTCTATTTTCGCCTTTTCGCCTGCTTCCCTGAGCCTCTGCATGGCCTGCTTGTCGCTGCGCACGTCCATTCCGCTGTCCTTGCGGAACTGGTCTGCAAGGTAGTCTACGAGGACGTTGTCCATGTCCGTTCCTCCCAGCTGGGTGTCGCCGCTCGTTGATTTTACTTCGAAGACTTTTGCGCCGAACTCCATTATCGTTACGTCCAGCGTGCCCCCTCCCAAGTCAAAGACCATTATCTTCATTTCCTTGTCGGACTTGTCCAGCCCGTAGGCGAGGCAGGCAGCGGTGGGCTCGTTCACCAATCTTACAACTTCCAAGCCTGCGATTTCCCCTGCATCCTTGGTCGCCTGCCTCTGGTTGTCGTTGAAATAAGCGGGAACTGTTATTACC
>JAKANX010000078.1 GCA_021823425.1 Microcaldota archaeon | reverse complement strand
CATCGCATGGGTGATAGGGTGGATTTTTCCCATCTGCGCGTTTTTAGCAGGGACCGTTACGTCGTATTCCTTGAAAGATTTTCCTTTCCATGCGCCCGTGCGCAGCATCTCGGAGGTGAGCTGCGTCACCCCTTCCTCTCCCTCGGCCTTTGCCGAAGCGCCAGCGGCGGTGATTTCAAGCGAGATGGATTTCTCGCTCTTCATGGAAACGAATCCGCGCTTTGCGAGCTCGTCCTGCCCAAAGGACGCCATTATTTGCGCGGGGGTTCCGGACGGGACTTTTGCGTCGCTCTTTTTGGCGATCAATTTTCCGCCGGCTACTTCCACAAGGCCCTTGTCCTTTGCCCATTTTATCCCGAACTGCTTCTCCTCCTGCGTCAAGTCGGATACGGATTTTCCTGCGAGCGCCTTCCTGTACACGCCGAACTCCGGGAACTCGGACTTGCCTTCGAAATATTTCCTTCCTTCCTCTGTCGGTTCCGCGGATGAAGAGACGGCTACTGCCTTCTTCACGTATCCCTTCTCCTCCAGAGAAGAAAGAGGGCGCATGAGCGCGTTCTGGTCCAGGCCCAGCGCGTCGGCTGCCTGCGCGAGCGTCGCCTTTTTGGATTTTTTCAGGTATTCAAGCAATTCGGGCTCGTATTTGTAATTGGTCATTTGAATCACTCATCTGCGCGAAAGCCTGAGGTAGAAGTATGCGGCCGCGAGCACGAGCACCACAGCAATCGCCGAAAGCCCCTCGGGGCTAGATAGGCTCGCCCGTATGCTCTGCTGCAGGTCTGAGAAGAACGAGAGCACCTCCTTGTCCAGGCTCTGCTCTATCTCGTACACGAGCGAGAACTGCACCAGCGTGAGCCCGCTCCACTTGAGCGTGCGCGAGGGCGCCGGGAACTTCACGTTGGACATGTCCTCGGTTATCGGGTTCACGATGGTTATCAGGGCGTTGCTTGGAGGGGTGATTGAAAGCGTTGTCGTATCGTCGAGCTTTATGTCCCCGGTCTCGGTGCGCTTGAAGCTGAACGCGTTCTCGTTGAGCGTGTAGCGGGTGGTGCGGGGCTTGTAGTTGTCCATTATCACGAGGCCCGTGCGGTTGGCGACGCTGCCGTTCTTGTCGTAGTAGGGGTATGCGGAATAGTCCACGATTATCTGGCCGTACCAGACGTCCAGGCCGGACTTGGACTTCTGCAGGGGCTGGGGGCGCACGACTATGTTGCGCGTGTCCGCGTAATTGGCGCCTATGTGCGTCTTTATCTCGCTGATGTTGGTGACGTCCTGCCAGCTCGCGAGGTTGTTCTTGTTGTAGCCGCTCTCGTAGAGCTGCATGCTGTACTGCCCGAAAACGATGACGTTTATCCTCTCTTCCACGGCGGCGCTGCCGTCCTCGTTCAGCTTTATCGCCACGTCCAGGTTCTGGAGCTGGAAGTCGGCGTAAGCGAGCGAGAGCAGGAACAGGATTGCAAATAGCTTCTTCATGGTGTTTCTATTCGGAGGGTGTTTTTAAAAACCTTACAATAAGTCGTGGAAAAGGGGTTCAGCCGCACGAGCCGAGCAGGCAAAGGAACCACCGCCCAATCGCGCCAAAGAACGCGGTGAAGGGGTCGGTTTCGCCTCCGGGCTCCTGCCCTTGCGGCGCGCGCGGCTCGCAATTGGGCGGGCGCGGGCATCCGTTCGCGTCCGCTTCCTGCGGCACGACGGTCCCGTTCGCGCACCATCCCGGCGCAGGAGGCATGTACTGCGGGCATTCCGGCCTTGTCTGGCAGTCTCCGGGGCAGTTGTATTCGCTTTCGGTCTCGTTGTCGCATTTCCCGTTGCCGCATTTGGAGGTGCAGATTCCGCTTATTCCAATTATGTTCTGCTGCCTGGGCTTGATGAGGGAAAGGCCGGCGCAGCACTCGGGCGGGTTGGGTATGACGGGTATTGTCTCTCCTTCCTTCTTGCAGGCAGGCGGAGCCGGTTGCGTCGAGGGGCATTTGCCGCCCGCGCACGTGCCGTTGGCGCATTCTTTGGGCTCGCCCCACTCGTTGCATCCTGAATTCGCGGAAACGCATTCCTGCACGAGGCCGCCCATGCAGCGCTCGTCCCCCATCGTGCATTCGTCGGAGCAGCCCGAGGTGCAGCGCCCGTTGCTGCACGACTGGCCAGTTGGGCAGCCCATGAACTGGCCCCATTCCGCGCACCCGTCGCCATTAGAGTCGGCGCACCTGCTTATCAGGCTGCCCGAGCACTCGGCTGCGCCGCGCTCGCACTCGTCAGAGCACGATGCGGAAACGAAGGTGCACGAGCCGTTGACGCACGACTCGCCGGTCTTCGTGCAGGTTTCCGTCACGTTCCACTCGTTGCACGAGTCGTTGTTGAAGTCCCCGCACGTTTCCACCCTGTTGCCGCTGCACGTTTTCTTTCCCGCAGCGCAGGAAGATATGCAGGAGCCGTTGCTCCCCTGCTGCTGCGCTGAGCATGCGTGGGCGCACAGCCCGTCTGGGCTGGAATTCCTGCACGTGGCGTCGTTCCACGAGGATTCCGCCATCTCGTCGTAAATGTCAAAGAGCCCGTTCCCGCACACCACCGGGGAATTGAACGTGTCGCGGCTTGAGAAGATGGAATACACGCCGCCCCTGCTGTTGCCCGACGCGTTGAGGGAATCGAACGTCATGTCATAGGCGCGGGTGAGCTGCATCCCCTTGTCCGCATTGGAAAAAAGGCGGAGGCCGGAGAAGTGCCCGCTTGTGGAATCTCCAACGAGCACGCCGATGTCGTTTCCGGACGCGGAAATGCCCGAGAGGGTGCAGGAATCCGAGTTGCTTATTTCCACGCCGTTCCCGCTGCCGGTCGCCGTTATTCCGGAGAGCGTCACCGATGGGGAATAGTGCACGAATACTCCGCTCTTGGTTGCGGAATCCGCGGACGCCGAGCTCACTGTGCTGTATCCGCTGTTGAAAAGAATGATTGCGTATTCGCCTCCGCTGAAGCTGCCGCCGGAAACCGCCGCGTTCGTGGAGTTGGAGGCGTACAGCCCGTAGCTCGTTCCCGAAGCGTCCACGCCCAAGAGCGAGATGCCCGGGGAGTTGGTTATGGAAACCCCGCTGAAGCCGCCTTTGGCCTTGCAGTTGGAAATATGAAGCCCGTCCGCGAAATCTACGGATATCGCGGTCCCGGAATTGCCCGCGTTCACGCTGTGCCCTTGGCAGTCAAGGGTGCGCTGGCCGCTTCCGTACGCGGAAATGCAGGAAACGCCCTGGTCTGGGTAAAGGTCCACGGCCACTTTCACGTTCGTGCATGCGCCGCCTACCAGGTCAGAGCTGCACTCCGTGCAGGAATTGCACGTGCAGTCCGCGGCGAACGAGAATGAGAGAAAAACAAGGGCGAAAACTATTAGTTGCTTCATGCGCTCACGAGGATTGGGAAACCTGGACAAGGCCGCCCTCGGAGCGGAATTCCAGCTTGTAGCTCAGCCCGCCGGCGTACATGCGGGTGCTGTTGAAAGGAAGCCTGGTTACCTGCGAGACCTGCGAGCCGTCGTCCATCGTCATGAGGACCTCGCCCCCTTGGCCCACGGAGCGGAATTCTAGGGTATGCACGCGCTCCGGGAGGCTGAACTCCACCTTCATGTAGTTGCCGTCGCCCATCGAACCCAATGAATTTGAAATGAACGCGAGCTTGGACGAGAGGAGCCTGCCTTCGAGGCCCTCTATCCCGCCGTTGAGCTCGCCTGTCTTGTAATATACGAAAAGCACGAGAGGTATGAAGAGCAGCACCACGAAGCCGACGATTACCAGGAGCTCGGTGCTCACCTGGCCCTTGCTGGAGCGCGGCGCGTTCCGGGTTTCCGGTTTCGCGTTGCGCGTTCCTGAACACGGAACTCGGAACTGGGAACGGTCGGGCATCATTTCATTCCTCGGGCTCGCTCTTTGGCGGCTTCTTGCGCTCCATCTTCTCGCTCTTGGACTTCTCGAGCATTATTTTTAATTCCTTGGAAATGGCCGAGATTGTCTCGCCAAGGGAATATGCCTCGGTCTTGAAGGACGTGTGCCTGTTGTTGAGATCGAAGCTCAGGTGCGCCTCGTACACGCTCTTGCCCTTCTTTATGTGGACCGAGAGGCCCTCTATCTTGAGCGCCTGATCGAACTTGGAGGTTATCGCGAGTATGTCCCCCTTTATGCGGCCGTAGTACGCGAGCGAATCGGAGTCGAGCCCGCTCACGAGCACGTCCTTTTCCTCCACGAATAGAGAGCGCACGAGCTTGAATATGTCCGTCGCGGTAATCACGCCGACCGGCTTCTTCTCCGCGACAACGACGAGGTTGGAGATGCCCTCGAAGGCCATCTTCTGCGCCGCCTCCTCCAGCGTCGCGGTCTCGGGTATGGAGGAGAATCCGGGCCTGAGTATCTCCTCTATCCTCTTGCCGTCGAAGCCCTTGGCGTCGCTTATGAGCTGGAAGGACTGCCTCTCCTTGGGCTTCATCAGGAAGCCCGTGAAGTCAAAAGTGGATATGGTGCCAGTTATGTTGCCGCCGCGCGTGACAACGAGGTGGTGCGCGCCCGTCTTTTTCATGAGCGTCTTGGCGTCCGCGACGCTTTTGCTGTATTCAATCGTATAGGCCGGCCTGCCCATGTGCTGGTAGACCTGCGCCTTGGGAACGAGCTTCTGCTCCACCAGGTCCCGAAGGAGGTCCGCGCGCGAGGTCGCGCCGGTAATCCTGCCCTTCGCGTCCACCACTGGAAGGGCCTTGAAGTGGCCGCTGAGAAACGCGTCCATGCGCCCCTGCACGCCCGCGTTCGGGGCAATGGAAGGGCAGCGCACGCACACGCTGTCGCACTTGGTCTTGCTCGCGTCGGAGAGGCCGAGGCGCATGTTGCGGTCGTCAATGAGGCCGAAGAGCGACTTGTCCTTGACCACGAAGACGGCGGTCCCGCTGGACAGAATCTCGTCGAGCGCCTTAGAGAGCGGCTCTGAGGCATCCAAAATCTTCGGCTCTGAAATATCCATGCGGCTCACCAGTTCAATTTCGTCTCATCCGATTAGATTAAAAACCGAATATTTTAAAACACGACTATGAGCGGGGAAAGCGAGATAGAGAAGATGGTGCAGAAGCCCACGTGGAAGGAGCTGCTCCTTGACATGATTGCGACCGAGAAGCTGGACCCGTGGAACATAGACATAATCGTGCTCGCA
>JAKANX010000077.1 GCA_021823425.1 Microcaldota archaeon | reverse complement strand
AAGGCGCGTACGAGCGCGCGGTCCATGGCGAGGAAAAGGGCTTTGAAAAGTGGCTCTGCTGCTACATGTAGAAGGTATTTAAAGATTCCCGACAATTATCAATAATTCTACTCGATTAGGTGATGTTAAAATGGGAAAATTCGCTGAAGCTGACGCTGAAATAGTCAAAATCGTGATTTGCAGGAAATGCAAGGCAAGGAACAAGAAGGGGGCAGCCAGGTGCAGGAAGTGCGGCTCGCAGTTCCTCAGGCCCAAGAGGAAGGACATTAGGGCCAAGAAGTAGCCCTAATCCTCTTTCTTTTTTATTTTCCGCACTACTTCCAGTATGTCCCCTACCCTCATGGCGGAGATGCGCACCCTGAGGGCGGATAGGAACTGCTTGTCCTTCAAAAGAAGCTCCAGCACGGTCTTTTTCTGCACCCTCTTCTTCATAGAGTAAAGCGCCACTATGCGCTCGCGCGAGAGCGGCGGAAGCGCCTCCACCACCTTATGAATATTGGCGTGCGGCTGCTCCAGCGCCTTGACGACTGCGTCCACTACCACTATCTGGGCTGCAATCCTCTCTTCCACGTTCGCCTTCCTTTTCTCCGCGACTTCCAGCGCTATTATCTTCTCCCCGTATTCCTCAAGCAGCTTTGGGCTGAGCGAGGTATACTCCACCTTCACAGCGGCGCCTCCGCCGAAAGGCGATGGTGCCTCTATCCTTATCCTGTCCATTATCTCCTTTAGCATCTGCTCGTCCACCTGCTCCCGTATGAGCGGCGTGGCGACGAGCGAGAACGCGCTGTACGCGGAGCGCTGGCCGAGCGCCTCCTCCATGGCCTGCTCGGTCTCGTCCTCGTAGGAAATTGACACGCTCTCCTCCACCAGCTCGGCCCTCTTGGATTCGGGGTTGTAATACACGAGCGAATACGTCCTTGTTTCCATGTCCGCCTTTACGACCTCCTGCCCCTCCGGTTTTTGGAAATCGCTGGACTTTTTCGCTGTCCTTGCCGTTTCAACCGCAGTCTCCATGGGCGCGACCTGCGGGCCCAAGGCCCCCTTCGTATCCTCCTTCTTTGCTGGCGCGGGCTTCTGGTCCTCTATATTCTGCCTGTACCTGGCAAGCGAGTCCTTGGCCATATCAGGGGGCAGCGCGAGGACCGTGGGGAAAACGGACTGCACCGGGACCTGAAGGTCCATGAGCGGGCTCTGCTGCATGAACTCCATCGGGTTGGACGTGAGCATCTTGAGAATCTGTTCCATGGCCCTATAAACCGGGAAAAAAATATAAACAGCATCGGAAAGCACGCCCCCCGATATTTAAAAATCTCAGCGGAGAAATGCGCACCATGTCCCTTCACGCAGTATATTTTTCGCCCCTGGATTGCGCGCTCCGCTTCTGGGACGGCTACGAATTGAAGCAGGAGGGGCTCAAGAAGAACGAGGCGATGGAATTCTCGGCCGAGAAATACTGCTTCGGATACAACGACGGGGAGAAGATGAGGCCCTGCCCGATGCGCGCAGGGGGCGCCAAGCAATGCCCCGTGTGCGCAGCCCGCGACATCGCAAGGATGTACACGCGACTTGACTACTCGGGATTTGAGTCCCAGTACGAGAAATTCAGGCAGCAGGCGTTCAGCGTCTACCTCGCATCCTTCGGCCATCTGGTGAAGTGCGGCGTCACCCGCTCGGCAAGGCTCATGGACAGGGTGCGCGAGCAGGGCGCGGACTATTTCGTGGAGATAGGGAAAGCCGCGGATGCCGAGACCGCGTACGCAATAGAGACCTTGCTTCAGCAGAATTTCGCGCTGCGCAACGGGCTCACTTCCGCGCAGAAAATGAAGCTCATGAACGCGGACAGCCCGGCTAGGATTACAGAGTGCGTCTCCAAGGTGAAGGAAAGCGCGCTCATAGAGGACTACGAGGGGGAAATGCAGGTGAAGAAGCTGGACTACCCGGTCCCGCAAAAGTTCAGCGAAGCGATACAGCTGGACGGCGAAATACTCGGATGCAAGGGCCAGATACTCTTTTTTTCCAAAAGCGGCTCCGACTTCGGCGTGAACATGAGCAAGAAGGCCGGCGCGTTCTTCACGCGCGCGGAATAGCTATTCCCTTATCGGCTCGTAGTGGCCGTGCCCCCTGTTCAGCAGGTGGGTTTTCACGAAGTTCGTGGTATGGAAGTATGTGTAGTAGATTTTCCCCCACTTCTTCACCCTCCTCATGGATATGTATGCCTCCGCATCCGGCGCGTAAACCACTTTCCCGTGCTTCTTGAGCCTCTTTAGCAGCTCGGTGTCCTCGCCGCTCACAAGGCGCAGGTCTATTCCGCCTACGGTGAAAAACGCGTCCGCGCGAACGGCCATGTTGGAAGAGTCAACGTAATGCATCTTGGCCTTGGAAAGCACGTACGCAGCCGGGTGGAGTATGAGGTGGGCGAACGCGTGGTCAATCAGGTCGCCGTCCTTGGGCACCACCTTCCCTATCACTCCTACGGTGTGCTTGTGCTCGAACTGCCTCATTATCTCCTTGAGCCAGTGGGGGGGGTAAACGGTGTCCGCGTTCGCGCAAACCAGTATATCGCCGCGCGCCGCGTACATTCCCGTGTTCCTTCCCGCGCCTACTGTGCGCTTGGGCTCGTGTATTATGAGGTCCGCGTATTTCCTCGCGATTTTGAGCGTCTTGTCCGTGCTGCCGCCGTCCACTATTATTATCTCGTGTGCGGGCGCTCCCTTCTGCTTCCTTATGGAATCTAGCGCCTCGGTTATGTACTTCTCCTCGTTGAGCGTGGGTATCACTATGGACATCTTCGGCTTCCCGTTCCTTTTCCTTGAAAACAGGTGCCTTGCTCCCTTGTGGATTTTTCCCCTTTCCATTTTCTCTACCTCAGTTCCTGCCGTCTATGTATGATTGCGCTGCTTCCGCGGATTCGGCGAGCCGCTCGAAGAGCTCCGCGGCCTCGAACATCGTCACCTTGCCCTTGAGCCGTTCGCAGAGCCTCCGCACCGCGACCTCCCTAACAGACGCCTTATCCTCGTGCTTCTCCCGCATCTTTTTTATCTTTTCGCTTATGCTTTGCGCGTTCAGCCCGTTCTGGACGTAAATCCCGTCCGGGTACGAGAGCGAAAGGTCGTTTCCCTGCAGCCCGTCCTTGAGCGTCCCGGAGATTTTCACCTTCAGGACGCATTCCGGGTGCTTCTCCCTCATCTCCTTTATCCAAGCGTCCACTCCAGCCTTCACTTCCTCGAGCGAGGCGTTCTCGAATTTCAATTCATTGTAAAAGAAAAGCCTGCTGGGAACCGGGGCGAATTCGCCCTTCCCCTCTTTCGTGTTGTAAAGAACGTATCCGCGCTCGCCCTGCTCGTCGTTCCTGAGTTGCGTAATTACCGTGCTTCCGGGGATGATGAGCTTTCCGCCCATCTCGCTGTGGCGCCGGTGTATGTGCCCGTTCACTATCAGCTCAAAAGGAAGCCCGCGCAGGTCGTCAAGGGAAAGCTCCTCCGGGCCCCCGTAGACCAGCTCCTTTATGGACTGGTGAATGAGAAGAATCCGGAATTTCCCTCCATCTAGCCTCGCCTTTTCCTGCGCCACAACCTTGTTCAGCGCATCCTTGGCCAGCTCCTCGGGAACGCTGCCCATCGCCGTAAGGAGCACCTGCTCGTTTTCGGTTCCGGGTTTCCCGTTTCCGCCTATTGCCTCGGTCCTTGCGTGCAGGTAATGGACGTTTGAGAGCATGGAGAGCAGCTGGACAGGGTTCACCATGTCCCTGCTCCGCCTCTCGTGGTTCCCGTGGATTAGGTAAACGGGCTTCTTTATTGAAGAGAAAAGGGCCGCCGCCCGCTCGAGCGTCTCCAGCCGGGGAATCTTCACGTCGAATATGTCACCAGCGACTATTATCGCGTCCGCCCTCTTTTCCGCGTCCCGAAGCGCGTACTCGGCCTGCCTGAACGCGTCCTCCTCGAATCTGGCATATCCGAAATGGGTGTCAGCTATAAGGGCCAATTTCATAAAGTAATTTAAATGATGAAGATTATAAAAAAACTATGCCTGATGAAGTAATCTTCTATATCGTAGTCGTCGGGATAATAATCGCCGCTTCCTACCTGGCAACCAGATAGGAGGCGGAGCGTTTTCCGGTTTCCAGTTCCGAGTTTCGGCGACCGAAACTGGACACCGGCAACACGAAACCATATTTAAAAACCAATATTCCCTAAGAATACTTATTCTTCGGGCCCATAGCTCAGCCAGGCTAGAGCGTTCGACTGATAATCCAAAAGATTAGACATCGAAAGGTCCTGAGTTCAAATCTCAGTGGGCCCAAAACCTTATCCTCCGACCGTTTCGTGTCTCGGGTTTCGAGTTTTGACGACCGGCAGAGAACCGCATGCCAGTCGTTTTGAAAACTAGCTCTTAATCAGCCGTTCAATGTCCCTGACTCCCGCGTCCGTCTTTATCCCCTTCTCGTTGAAGTGCGTCCTTACCGCCCTGAATCCGCCCTTTCTCAATTTTGAAATCAGCTCCTCTATTTTCGGGATGTTCGCGACGCGCAACCGGGCGCAGAAGTCGTGGATTTCGTAGTAGAAAGGGGGCATCCCTACTTCTCCCATAAGCAAATCAAGGGTTTTTTCCAGTTCCACCGAATCCTCGTAATCCCTTTTTCCGTTCACTTTCTTCATCTTCTCCAAAAACGCCTTGTCGTGCAATTCCCCCAGCCAGAGGGGCCCCGCGTAATCCGTGTCCTTTGCGCAGTTGCCGCACACCCTGTCCGGGAATTTGCCGGTCTCCCTGTGCCCGCAGTGGTAGCAGTAGGAAACGTAGCCCAACGTACGGGGAATTTCGGAAGCCTTTTCCGCGGAGTGCGTAATCCGAAGGAGAATCTTGATGTAATGCCTGTCCGAAATGGAGTAGAGCGGCTCCATCCCGAAATCGAACTGCGAGGCGAAATCCCCTATCTTCTTGAGCAAAACCCGGGTGCCCACCTCGTGCGTGAACTCGTTCCGCAGATTCTTCGCCCCGTATTTCTTCATGCACGCCTTGGTGTTCTCCCCGCACAGGACCGCGACGTCCGTAGCAGTCAGGGAAATGTAGCCGCCCTTCATCCTCCGGAATGAGTAGAACGCGTTGTTCAGGAAATGTATTGGCGAGCCGAACGGGTCTATCTCTATGAAATCGAATCCGTTTGATATCGCGTACTCGTTGAAGTCCGCGAGTATCGCCTTGGAATTCTCAATCCCGTT
>JAKANX010000076.1 GCA_021823425.1 Microcaldota archaeon | reverse complement strand
TCGAGCGGGCCTTTAACGTAATCCAAGAAAAGGCAGGCATGACTGCCCGCGTGATTGGTGGCAAGCGTGTTGAAATGCCTATGACACCCCCGGAGGTTCTTCGCGAAGCCCTCACGAATGCAGTTGGTCATCGGGATTATTTTGATCCAAATGGCATATTAGTTGAAATATTCGACGATCGCATCCAGATTACTAATCCTGGAACATTATTGCCTGGGCAGACTCTCAAGAATTTCGCCCGTCTTCGTCGCCATAGGAATCCAATTTTACACCGCATCCTTAACGACGCCGGATGGGGCGATGGCCTCAATCTTGGTATCGATGCCATGTTTCGTATAATGCGCGGGAATAGTTTGCCGGATCCGACCTTTGATGATTTAGGCGGCTTCTTTAGGGTAGTTCTGTACGGATCTCTTTCAGATCGAGCAGTAAGGCCTTATGGCCAGATAACCGAAATGCAACAAAAAGCCATTGCTTATCTTGAGAAACATGAAGCCATTACGGCTCCAAAATATGCTCAAATTATTGGGGTTTCCCACCCTACAGCCATAAATTATCTTAATGATCTTGTTGCACAAGGTCAACTTAAGAAATTAGGCAGCGCACGTTCGTCTAGATATGTAAGAAATAAAAAAGATTAGAATCATTAAATAATCAACTATTCTACAAGTTAATGATTTTTAATTCAAACCACCTGATTTTAGAATAGAATTTTACACCTCCGTCTCTTTTTTAGATGCAAAGACTTGAACTTTGAAAAACACGCCCCGGAGAAGACTCGAACTTCTGACATCCTGATTAACAGTCAGGCGCTCTACCAACTGAGCTACCGAGGCGCAAACTTGTTCCCTGTTCCGAGTTTCCAGTTTCGTATTACGGAAGCTGAGAGCAAGGGATTAAATCTTGTAAAAGAGAATTTAAAAATGCTTAGCCCATGGAGCACGCGCTCCATCCGCAGGCCGGGCAGGTCTTGCAGCCCTCCTGGAACACGAGCTTGGCGCCGCACAACGGGCAAATCCCCTTCTTAACCTTCTCCGCTTCGCTCTCTTCTGCCATGAATATCACTTCTTTCCGAGCAGCTTCTCGGGCGTGAGCTTGAGGTCGTTCATGAACGAGAACCACTCGCCCTCGCCCTTGAGCTTCTCGAGCAGCTCGCTCGCCTCCTTGAGCAGCGATTTTGAGTTCTTCTTGGACCCGTTCAGCAGCCAGAGCTTGAACAGCAGCTCCGCCACCCCCACTTTCTTGTAGCCCTTCTTCTTCCAGTCCCCGAGGAACTTCTGGGTGTCCCTCTCCTTCATGAAGTTCGCGTAGTCCGTGACTACGTCCTCTATGGGCCGTTCGGTCTCCTCGTCCTGGAATTTCATTTTCATGCAATATCACTTTCTAATGATTTTTTTCACCATCTATATAAACCTTCATTTCTTGTACCCGATTTTCCGCAGGAGCCCGTGCCTCCACTCTCTTCCGGAAGCGTCCTCTATTCCCAGCGGCCCCTCGCCGTCAATCACCCCGAGGACGCCCCGTGCGCCCTTCTCTTCGGCAACAATAACCGTAAGGGGGTTGGCGGTAGCTGCGAAGATGCTGCAAACTTCAGCAACGTTCTTTATCCTGTTCAGCACGTTCACCGGATACCCCTCCCTCATGAATATTATGAACGTGTGCCCGCAGCCTACCTTCATCGCCTCCTTCTCCGCGTGCGCAACCAGCTCCGCGTCGTTCCCCTCGCTGCGCACCAGCCTTTTTCCGGACGCTTCCGAAAAAGCGAGGCCGAATTTGAGCGAAGGCGAGCTTTCGAAGAGCGCCTCGTACAAATCCTCGGCGCTTTTTATGAAATGAGTTTGCCCGAAAATGACGTTCGCGTCCTTGGGCACATCCACGGAAACCGTTCTGAGCTCCACCATTCATACCGCCTGAAATCCGGCCTTCAGAATCCTTGGCGCGTAAGTGAAAGCCGCCCACGCGCCAACCGTAACCGCCATTATCGCAATTCCGAGCAGCAAATCGTCGGGGGAAAATGAAAGCAAATCCCCGCTCCACGCGTGGTCCGCAATCCCGAAGAGCGAGCCGCCCGCGAGCATGGTGTTCAGGGTTTTGAGTTCCGCGCTGTCACCCCCCCTCCTTTTCACGAAAACCGCAAAGGCCGCGGCGAGCGAAATCGCATAGCATCCCATTTCACAACCCCAGTTCCCGTATGATTTTGCTGCTCTTGAGCTTGTCCGGCTCCACGTGCTTTTCCAGCCTGACTATTTCAACTCCAGCCGGGGCCGCGACCTCCTTTTGGTCGTACCCGTAAATGATTACATCCGGCCTGACTTTCGCGAGCGTGTCCCCTATTTTCGCGCCCCCCATCACGACGAAATCAACGGGCTTGAGGAACCCGACCATCGCGGCCCTGTATTCCTGCGAATGGATGGGCGTCCTGCCCTTATTACGTATGTGCTCGTCCCCTGCGACCACCACTACAAGGTAATCGCAGCGCTTTTTCGCCTCGTTGAGCGTGACCACGTGACCAAAGTGTATCAAGTCAAATACCCCTCCCGTTAGCCCGATGCGGAGCCCCTTCTTGCGCGCTTCCTCAATATCCAAAAGCAGCACCCTAAACCTGCCCTGCCAGTTCCTTCAAGCCAGTAGGGACGAAAGCCTTCGCAGAACGCAGGGACTGCACGTCCTTGGAGCCAGTCAGGAACATGGCGACCTTGAGCTGCTCCTTCCAAGTGTCCACTTCCGTTTCAAGCTTCCCCTTGGAATACGCGAGCAGGAACGGCTGCGCCGCGCCGGCTAGCTCTGCGCCTAGCGCAATCGCCTTCGCCGCGTCAATTCCGCTGCGCACCCCTCCGCTCGCAATTACGGGCAGAATCCCCCTGTCCGCGAGTATGCACGCGACCGTGGGAATTCCCCAGTCAGCGAAGCCCGGAACCCCTCCTCCGCGCTCGTACTCAATCGCGCTCCACGAGGTGCCGCCTGCCCCCGCAACGTCAATATATTTCACTCCCGCTTCCTTGAGCAACGAAGCGGCCTTGCTGCCTATTCCCGCGCCGGTCTCCTTCGCTATTACTGGCACGGAAAGCTGCTCGCAAGCCAATCCAATTGCCTCAACAACTCCTGAAAAGTCCCTGTCTCCTTCGGGCTGTATAATCTCCTGAAGCGGGTTGAGGTGCACTGCGAGCGCGTCCGCGTCCACCTTTGAAACCATGTCCCCTATTTTCGCAATCCCGTATTTCTTGAGCTGGAACGCGCCTATGTTCGCAATCAACGGAACCGAAGGCGCGACGTCCCTTATGTAATAAGTGTCCTTGAGCGAGGGGTCCTCCACCATGGCGCGCTGGCTGCCGAGGCCCATTGCCACCCCTGTCTTTTCCGCAATTTCCGCGAGCTTCCGATTTATCTTCCCTCCTTCGGGATAGCCTCCGGTCATCGCTTCTATGACTAATGGCGCCTCCAGCGTTTTCCCGAGGAATTTGGCCTTGAGGCTGACCTTTCCGAAATCAGCTTCGGGGAGCGCCTGGTGCACCAGCATCACTTCCGAAAATCCCGGGCCTTTCTGGTACTGGACGCCCTTCTTCAATACGATGTCCACGTGATCCTTCTTCCTTCCCTTAGTGATTTTCATCCGCCCACCGTTTCATTTCGGGAAAACAACGCTCGCATACCCGACTACCGCGAGCATGTCCCCGCTGCTCTTTCCCGAATTCGTATACCTGAGGGTTTTTCCCCTTTTAATCCCCGACGCACGGCTGTATTCTAGCAGCGCGCTAATCGGGCCGAAGCCGCACATGCTCCAGCCGAACTTCTCCACCGCATTCTCCAATCCTTCCGCGTCAACGTCCTCTATGAATTCCAGCGCCTTCCTGTCCTTTTTCTCCGCGGTCTCGGCAGGAAGGTAATGGGAAAAGTCCGAGCTTGCAATAACGATATGCTTTTTTGGGTCTAGCGACTTGGAAAGCGCTTGCCCCACCTGCTTCGCGCTGTCGTAATCCTGCCCCATCATGCACACGCACACTATTTTCGTCTTGGGGTTGAGCTTCTGCACGAACGGGACCTGCACCTCTATGCTGTGCTCGTGCAAATGCGCGCGCTCGTCGAAATCCATAATCGCGCAGTTCTCCTGTATCTTTTTCGCGAGCTTCCGGTCGCACTTTGCGATTCCCAGCGGGGTCTCCCAGTCCTCTAGCGAGAGCGAAATCAGGCTTCCTTCCCCCGTGTGGTTAGGGCCCATTATCACCGCTGTTTCGGCTTTCGCTAGGTTCGCCATGGACGCGTAAGTGAGCGCCGCGGTGTCCCCGGAGTAAACGTAGCCTGCGTGCGGGCATATGCCGCCCGCTGCCACGACCGGCTTGGCCTCGGCCTTCCTGAATAATTCCCCGAGCATTCCGTCCAGCTCCACCTTGTCCGCAGGATAGAAATAGCCCGCAACTGCCGCTGCCCTCATGAAAATGACTGCGGTTGCAACCTATATAAACCTGTATTCGCCGGCAGGCGAGAGCCACATAATATCAGCAAAAATAACTTTATAAACCGTTCCAGCCTGATATGATATCGTGTGATTCTCATGAAACAGAAACACCTATACGCTACGAAATTCTCAAACCTCCCGGTGCCGAAGCTGGCGGCCGAGATGTGCGCCCACAGGAACGAGGCAAGGAAGCTCGCCGAATCCCTTGCAACGCCGAAAGGGAGGAGAACAAAGGGGCTGATATCGTCAATCGAGCTCGAGGAAAATGCGTGCAGGGACTGCGCCCAAGAAATATTCGGGCGCATGCGCCCCGTGATCGACAACCTTGCAAAGGGCAGGCTGGACGCCTTCGGGTTCCCCTATTCGGAAAACGGCGGAAAGCCTTCGGAGACGGGCGCGGAAATAATCGCGGAGGCGCGGCTCAGGCTCGCAGAGTCCATTTCGGGCTTTGATGGGCCTGCAAAAAATGCGTACCCGTTCCTTTACTCCAAGGCAGAAACGCAACTGGACCGCCACTTTGAAACGATGCTCAAGGCGCCGGAAGCAGAGCTGGAATTCGTAAAGCAAAATACGCCCAAAGAGTTTCCCGCCCCGTTCGAACTCGCGCACCAGTCCGAGTTGGCCGGGCGTGTCCGCGAATTGCTCAGGACCCTTCCGCCGAAGCTTGAAAAGGTAATCCGGATGCGGTTCGGAATAGATGACACGCCGCACTCCGCCGAGGAGGTCGCCGCGCACTTGGGCTGCACCGATACCTGGGCCAGGGTCCTTGTGGCCCGCGC
>JAKANX010000075.1 GCA_021823425.1 Microcaldota archaeon | reverse complement strand
GATCTACTGGAAACGATTATTACCAAATTAAATGAAGGATTCCATGAGAAATTCGGCATGCATCTTTCTGCGACGATTGTAACAGAAGCGGAAGCAAAAAATATCGCATGGATACGCGAAAAACAGGATTTCATAAGGTTGTAGCATGTCTCAGGTAAAAGTTGACAAAATAAACTCCAAATACTACTACAAAAAGGCCCGGGACAACGTGGCGATTGCAGAAATGGCGCGCGAGAAGGGTTTTTACCAGCAGGCATTCAGCGAAGCAATAAGGGCATTCATCGCATATATTGACGCCCTTAACATAGCTGATTTGGGAGTGAGAAGTTCGAGCGAAAACCACACTGAAACAATTGATGTATTTAAACGGGTTCAGATAACTGATCCGGAAAGGGCGAAAACAAAGGAGCGAATCAAGTCGGAATATCTTAGATTCATAAAATATAAAAGTTCCGCCGATTACGACATTGATGAATTTACCAGTAAGGATGTGGAAAAGATCCTCAAGGTATTGCAGGATGTTGATTTTTTCGTAAAGAGAGAGCTTGAGGAAAGAGGTCATTACACTTAGGCGGAAACATCATTTTATTTTCCATCAAACCGCTTTCGGCAGTCTTGAATGGATGGCGAGATTTGCCGCGAACTTCGAACGCGGGACCGCGGTGCTTAACCAAAAAATGGTCGCGCATAAGCGGTTCGCATCGCCTAGAGCCCGCGTTCGCGCCTTATTTCTAGTATGCGGCGGACGACCGCCGCGATGCTCTGCGAACTGTAATAATCGGTATGGGGGTCCAGCGAAGGAATTCCCTTGCCCATGAACACTTTCCACTTGAGAACGCCGAACCCCGCGAGCCATTTCATCGTGCCATTGAAATCATTGGCCTCGGGGTTCATTCGTATTATGTTGCACTTCATCGTGTGCGGGTTGAAGTAGCGGTTGCCTATCGAAGGCTTCGGGGTGAGCAGCCGAAGGCCCTCGACTAGGAACAGCACCACGTCCTGCGCGCGGGAAATCCCGATGTTGTGCTCGTTCGCCATTTCCGAAATCAGCGATGCGCCAAAGGACACGCCGAGTTTCGGAATCGAGAGGCTTCCGTTTTCAATCACGTAGCACTGCCTTTTCCCGTTAGCGGGCTCTGGGGCGCCCGGAATTTCCGTTTCCGCAGGGCTTTGGACGGGCGCATTTTCCTGAGCAACTTGCACAGGCGCCTTGCGGAAGAAGTAATCGTAGTTTTCCACTGCCTCGAGGACCCCGGCTTGGCTGCAGCAGGAGAGCCGGAATTCCTTGCAGAACCTCCTGAACGTCTTTCTTTCTTCGCGGTCCGGGAACGAGCTGCGGACTAGCGCTTCCGCGGCGTCGTGCTCGCGCCTGAATTGTTCTGCTGCCCCTATTGCCGCGGGCCCGCACAACTGGACTTTTTGCGCGCGGCAGGATTCCAAAAAGGCCTCGCGCTCCCCGTCCTTAATCGCGCCCTTTTTCACGAGCGAATCCAGTATTTTCCTGTCCCTCTTGGAGTAGTATTTGAGAATCAGTTCCTCGGCTTCGGAAACGTTTGAATATTCCGAGCCGCGTTCCGAGCAGAAGCGCCGGAAGTTCTGCAGTTCCTGCGCGTCCCAGAATTCCGCGCGCACCAAATCCCCTGCCTGCCTGAGTTCGGATTCCGAGGAAAGGAATGAATTGATGGCTGCCTTGACGTCTTCCATGCATGCGCATATGATGCCGTTCTGCTTGCAGAATGAATTGAACTTGAAGCGCGCGTGCTCGTCCTTGAGTGCATCCATTATGGCGAGTTCCGACTCGGCCTGGAATGCGCGGAACTCGGCGGTTATGCCCTTGAGGCACTCGAAATCAATCAACGGAATTCCCCTTGCGCGCGCGAAAGCCTTGAACGACTGGAACTCCGGCTCCTTTGCGAATTCAGTAGCAAGGAATTTCGCTATTTCCGCAAGCTCGGAGCGCTTTATCATCAGCTTCGGGGAAGGCTCATCGGTTTCGCATTTGCCCTTGAACGACGGGGGCTGGATTGCTTTTCCATTCGGCGCAACCGCTGTGCGTTTGGTTATCATACGTAGATGTTGGTGGGATAAAGATTTAAAAAATGTTTAGTCCCAAATGAAATACGGTGCAAAAAAGATGAACAGGGATTTACTTCACCAGGAATCGTGAATGCCTTAGCCCAGTTGCACCTATAGCTGATTTTGAGACTATTCATAGCCATTAGCCGAGGCGCTTTTCTTTTTCCTGCGCGGCTCACATGTTGGCAAGCACCCACGAATCCAACTTTTGGAAAATTTTTCTTTTAGTTTCACGGCTGAAAAAAATCAAAAAAAGGTGTTTCAAATGCAAAAGAACAACGGAAAAATAACCATAGCAGTCGCTAAGCCCGGGAACCGCGGGTTCGAGGAATCCGTAAGATTCCTCCAGGCCGCCAAGATATTCTGCGAGCCGCAGAAGGAGGGGATAGTAAAGACCTCCAATCCAAGGATAGAGGTGGCGTTCGTGTCCCCGCTCGGCATACCCCAATACGTAAGGGCGAAATACGAATTGGGCATTACCGGGATTGACATGGCAGAGGAATGCGGGGACCGCGACGGGCTTATCCTCCTGCTCAAATTGAACGAGCAGAAGGCAAGGGTGAGCATCGCCCTGCGGAACGATGCGCCCGAGGGCCTCGCGTGGCTTGACGGCCGCATAGTGGGGACAAAGATGCCCAATATCGCGGAAAAATTCCTCGCCGGCGAGGGCGTGAATGCCAGGATAGTGAACCTTGGGGGGACGTTCGAGCAGGGCTGCGTGGACGAGATGGTCGACGCGATAGTGGACCAGGTTTCCACAGGAAGGACACTCAAGAAGTACGGGATGCGCGAGGAGGCCAAAATCCTGGACACAGAACTCTGCCTGTTCGGGAACGCGGAAGCCTACGAGCGCAAGAAAGCGTTCATCAAGCCCATCGTGACCGCGATGAGGGGCGCGGTGGAGGGCAAGGCGCAGAACCTGCTCGTGTTCAACGTGCCGCCCGATGCCGCCTACGGGATAGACAGGCTGATATATGCGGGCAGGATACCCTGCGGCGAGAGCCCGAGCGTGAGTCCGCTCAAGGAAAAGGGGGCGTTCGCCTACTCCGTGCTGGTGCCGGACAGCAGATACCTGGAAGTGATTCAGATGCTCTCGGACTACGGCGCCAGGGACATATTGGACCAGAAAACGGGATTGTGGGTCAAGGGCGAGACGAGGCCGGGCTCCATAACGATGGAGGGCCTTTATTCCACCATACTGGACCGCGTGCAGAACCCGAAGCCGGAAAGCACGACCAACAGGCTGCTGGAGAGCCCCGGGGCGCTGCTGGGCAAGCTCAAGGACGAGGTCGCCGAATTCATGTGGACGGTGCAGGACGACCAGGGCCCTTACAGGATAAAGAGCGAGGCTTCCGACGTGCTTTACCCGAGCCTCGTGATGGCGGCAGGCATGGGGAAAACGATGCAGGACGTGCTCTACTGGCCGCAATTCATATCCAAGGGATGGAGCATGGATATTGAGAGGTTCAAGAGCGGGTACACCGAGCTGGTTGACGGCTTCATGCGCGAGGGAAACGCCCCGGATGTCGCTTTCGGGAATTTCTTCTCGGGCTTCGTGGGCTATGCCCAGGGGCTTGGCTACAGGATGGACGATATCGCGAGGTGAGCCCCGTTTCATTTTTTTTCTTTTTTTATTTTCCGGAATGTGAGAGGGTTAAAAAGATTGCAAAGGAGATGATGGCATGGCAGAAAAGCTCACACCAAAAGGAATGAAGGATTTTCTCCCGGACGAGATGCTCACGAGGGAACGGGTGATGGAGAAAATCGTTTCGGTTTACAGGCTGTACGGATTCCGGCCGCTGGACACGCCCGCGCTCGAATACGTGAGCACGCTCAAGGCAAAGAGCGGGGACGAGATAGCGGGGCAGATATTCAAGCTGGAGGGCGAGGAGATAGGGCTGCGCTTCGATCTCACCGTCCCGCTTGCGCGCGTCGCTGCGAATTCCGCGCTACCGAAGCCTTTCAAGAGGTATTGCGTTTCAACGGTGTGGAGGAAGGAGGAGCCGCAGAAGGGAAGGATGAGGGAGTTCTGGCAGGCCGACGCGGACATAATAGGCTCAAAGAGCATGCGCTCGGAAGCCGAGCTGCTGCGGGTTGCGAACGACGCGATTGTCGCTCTCGGCTTTCGGAAGCCGCTTTTCCTGCTCAACAACAGGAAGGTGATGGACGCGCTCGCGCTCAAGCTGGGCTTCGGGGAGAAGAAGGACACGGTGATGAGGCTGCTGGACAAGATTGACAAAATCGGGATGCCGAAAGTGCGATACGACGTTGAAACGCTCATAGGAAAAGAAGGTGCGGACGAACTGTTCGCGATACTTGCGTGCGAGGGCAGCAACGCGGAAAAGCTGGGGGCTTGCGCGAAAATAAGCCCGGAGGCTGCAAAGGAGATTGAAGAGATACTCGCGAACTGCGATGGACTTGATGTGAAAGTGGATTTCTTCCTCGTGCGCGGGCTGGGCTATTATACCGGGCCTGTTTTTGAAATCAAGCTGAGCGAGGACATAGGAAGCGTGGGCGGAGGGGGGCGGTACGACAATCTGCTCTCGCTCTACGGGCAGGCGGACTGCGCGACCGGCATTAGCCTGGGAATTGAGAGGCTCATGTACCTCATCAAGGAAATGGACGGGCAGGCGGGCCCGGGAAGAAAGACATATACGGATGTATTTGTAGCCTCGCTCAAAGGCTTTTACGCGCAGGCCGCGGGAATCGCGGGCGAGTTCAGGAAAGCCGGAATCGCTTGTGAATCGGACCTCAACGAACGCAGCCTGGGAAAGCAGTTTGACTACGCCAATTCGCTGGGAATAAGGTTCGTCGCCGTAGTGGGCGAAAAGGAGGCCAAGGAGAAGAAGGTCACGATCAGGGACATGCAGAGCGGAAAGGAGGAGATGCTTGAAATAGGCGATGCAATCGCACGGGTGCGCGCAAAATGAACGCAATCAGGGAACGGATTTCCCCCGCTCCTGCTGATAGGGCTTGCCAAGGACTGATGCGGCGGTAGCATGATTGCGGGAAGGAGGATTATCATAAGGGACAAGGCGGCGCTGCGCGAGGCCGAGGGGACGCTGCGCCAGATCGGGAACCCGATGGACATCCTGCGGAACCTGCCGGAGGAGGTTAAGATACTCCACGTGGTGGACCTCAACGCGAGGACGGGCAACGTGACGAATTTCGATCTTTACGACCACATGACATATCGGCTGAACATAGAGGTGGAGTGCGCGCCCCGCGAAACGCTCGTGAAAAAGCTGCTCTCGCTGGGAGCGAGGGCGGTGCTCGGGCTTCCCTGCGCCCTGGAGCTGGAAAAATTCGAAAATTCGAAGAG
>JAKANX010000074.1 GCA_021823425.1 Microcaldota archaeon | reverse complement strand
CGGATTTCATAATAGAGAGGCAGACGGACAGGGCGCTTGAAAAGCTTGAGCGCCTCAGCGAGCCCCGCGCAACCGTGATAAGGGGCGGGATGCAGATGTCCATACATCCGGATTACCTCGTCCCCGGCGACGTCGTCGTGGTGCGCGAGGGGGACATAATGATGGCGGACTGCGCAATCCTCTCGGGTTCCGATTTGAAGGCGGACGAGTCCTCGCTCACCGGGGAATCCGCACCTTTGGAAAAGGAGGCGCAGGAAACATATTCCGAGGAATTCTTCTCCAACAAGGGAACGCTTTTCGCAGGAACGCGCGTCCTTTCCGGAAGGGCGGCGTGCATAGTGGTGCGCACCGGCGATTCCACGAGCTATGGGAAAATAGGGAAGATGCTTGCAAAGACGATGGCAGTGAAGACGAGGCTCCAGCAGGACGTGGAAAAAATCGTGGGGAGCCTCGGAATAGCCGCAATCGTTGTGTCGGTGGCGCTGGCCGGGCTGGAGCTTGCGAACGGGCATTCATGGTCCGACGCGATAATAAGCGGCGTGAGCCTCGCGATAGCCGCGATTCCGGAGGAATTCCCGATGGTGTTCACGCTGTTCCTCAGCCTCGGGATGCTCGCGCTCGCGGCGAACAAGGCGCTCGTGAAAAAGCTCACCGCCGTGGAGACGCTAGGGAGCGTGAGCGTGATTTGCACGGACAAGACCGGCACGCTCACCACGGGAAAAATGGAGGTAGGGGAGGTTTACGACGGGATAGATTACCGGGGGGGCGAGTTCCTGCACACCAAGGGCTCCGATGCATTCCTGCTGCGCGCGCTCATGGCGTGCGAGAAGGAGCCCTTTGACTACATGGAGAGGGCGATTTACGATTACGCCAAAACGTCCAAGGCGAGCGAGGAGCTGGGAAAATGGGCACTCGTGCAGGAATACAACTTCGATCTGCAGGAAAAGCGCATGTCGCACGTGTGGAAAAGGGGCGCGAAATTGGTGATTTCCGGAAAGGGGGCGGTGGAGGGGATAATCAATTGCTGCAGGCTCACGGAAACGGAGAAATCCGCGGTGCACGAGGCCAACGAGCGCATGGCAGAGCGCGGCGTCCGGGTGCTCGCGTTCGCGCACAAGGAGCTTTCGCGCATTTCCGGAAGGAAAAACGACGAGAGGGGAATGGAGTTCGGGGGGCTGATCGGATTCTACGACCCGCTGCGCGAGGGCGTGCAGGACGCAGTCCGGGAAGCGAGGGGCGCGGGAATCCGGGTGGTGATGCTCACCGGCGACCACCGCGCGACCGCGCAATCCATATCCGACGAGATAGGGATAGGCGGCGATGTCTTCGACGGGCGCAAGCTCGCCTCGCTCAGAGAGGGGGATTTCCTGAAAATCCTGGAGGCGCACAGCGCGTTCTCGCGCGTGCTCCCCGAGGAAAAGCTGCGCATCGTGGAAGGATACCAGAAGCTCGGCATGAGCGTCGCGGTCACCGGGGACGGGATAAACGACGCGCCGGCGTTGAAGCGCGCGGACATCGGGATTGCGATGGGAGAGCGCGGCACCGAGGTCGCCAAGGAGGCGGCCGCGTTCGTGCTGCTCGACGACAACTTCGCAACGATAGTCGCCGCGATAAGGAACGGAAGGAAGATCTACGACAACCTGCAGAAGGCGTTCAACTACCTCATCGCTTTCCACATACCGATATTCATGTCCGCGCTCGTGGTGCCCGCGCTCGGGCTGCCCATGTTCCTACTTCCGATTCATATCGTCCTGCTGGAGCTCGTGCTCCATCCCGTGGTTTCCATCGCGTTCGAGCGCCAGCCCGCGGAAGCGGGGATAATGTCCCGCAAGCCTCGGGAGCGCAGCCTGCCCATGCTTGAGCGGGGCCAGATTGCGCGTGCGTTGGTCGCGGGCTCGTTGCTTTTCGCGGCCTCGTTCCTCGCATACTATATTTCGTACACGGGCGGGAGCGGGGAAAACGGCGCCCGCGCGTTCGCATTCACGGCCCTTCTCCTGGGGCAGGTCCTCCTCATGGTTTCCGAGCTCTCGCGCGGCAGGGTAGGATTTGGAAAGCTCGCGGAAAACGCGCCCGCGATGCTCATCGTGGCAACGGTTCTGCTGGCCTACCTTGCGGTGATGCACGTGCCTTTCCTCGCCTACGTCGCGGGCATCGCGCCCCTCTCCCCGGCCGGGTGGATTGCAGCGGCCGGGCTCGCCCTGGTTCCGTTCATCGCGTCGGAACTGCTGAAAAAAGCCTAATTCTACTAAACCACCTTTTCCCACACGATTTATAAACACTTTCGGCCAGTATATACCCAGGTGGAGAAGAGAGCGGATGATTCAATGACACTTGCGCAAACTATCGGTGAAGGAATCCAGAACCGCGTGCCCTGCCCGCCGAAATCAATGTCCAAGTTCATAGAGAAGATGGAGGGCCGAGGCTTTCGGTATCTCGAGGGCATAAACAGGCTCAGGTTCGAGCCGCGCAGGATGAGCAGCGGCGACCTGCTCCACGAGCCGCTGCTCGGGAAGCTGTGGCGCAAATCGTTTCATTTCCACAACGGGGAGAGGCACCTCCAGATACCGGACAGCATGTACCTTTTCACCCACGCCCAGAGCGGGCTCAACGTAATCGTGGATTACGGGCGCTGGAGCGGAATCACGGTGCAGGTCGCGGACCCGAGGCTTGCGGGCCAAACGGGCAAAAGAAAGACCGCACTGGACAGGAAAACAGGGCTCGCGCTCAGGAAAAAGGAGGTCCTCAAATCCTACCACTGCAGCATGAAGAGGGTGCTCGGGTTCGGGGCATGGATTGACGGCACGATTAACGATTTGGAGCGCTACGCGGGCTACAAGAACCCGGACCAGCTATTCGGGATAGCCCACGGCCACGACGGCGGAAAAAGGAGCGAGAGGCTTTTCTTCGAGGGCAAGGACGACGGGACGTCGCATGAGAACGACATCGCGCTCGCGCATTTCCGCTCGCACAAGAAATGGGACGCCCGCGGCATGCACAACTATTTTGACGAGGAGCACTATGAGGACATGTGCAGGCTCCTCGGCACGATGGGGATAGTGAAAATACCCGCGGTGGAGATGACGCTGCCCGTTTTCCTTTTCGACAACACCTCAATCATACGGTTCGTCAAGGACCTTAACAGGAAAAAGGAGCAGCTTAACGAATTCGTGGACAGGATAAATGCGGAGAAGAACGAGCTCGCCACGAGGCTGGACGAAGCGGAGGCGCAGATAGCCGCGATGCCCGAGCAGTTCCACAAGAGGCAGAAGGCAATTGACTCCCTCGCGGTCGTGATAGCGCAGCTCAAGGGCCAGAAGAAGACCGCGGCGTTCTTCACCGTGGAGCGCAGGATGATAATGCGCAGGATAAAGCAGGCCGGGTACGCGCAGAAGAAGCTCAGGAAGGAGTACGAGGAGCTCAAGCCCGTGGCGGAGCAGCACCGCAGAAACGCGCAGGACATGGCGACACGGCTCGCGCAGCTCAAGGGCGAAAAAGCATTTTCGCGCATTCCGGAGGAGGGCGTGGCGATGCCCAGGAAGAGCAACGGCGGCTACGGCATAGATTCCGTGAAATCGCTCCTCGGCAGGTATGCGGACCTCATCACGGTGTACAACTCCAATGTTGAAACTGCGCACAAGATAGCCGTCCCGGCGCAGTCCATGAACGGCCCGCACTTCATGATATACGCGGAAAGCGCGGAACTCATGCGCGAGATACACGAGGCCTACCTCGCGAACAAGATATTCGACTACCCCGCGTACGCCTCGCAGGTGGAGCTCAAGCACTTCATCCGGGAGCTGCGGGAGAACTACGGCCAGCGCGTAGCGATAGGCATTGCGCACCCTGTGTGCTTCTCCAACGGCAGCATGAGCCCCGCGGTCGGGATACTGGACTCGGCGCGCAGGGGCGACGTTTCCTGGGAGGACGTGATGGAGCGCATAGTTCCCTACATAGACACCGTGGGGGCCTTCAACATGAGCATAAGCAACACCAAGAAATTCGTGATGGAGCCGTGGGGGGAGGAACGGCTTCAGCGGGTCCGGGAGGAGAAAGGCGAGAATGCGTACCATGACGAAGTGGAGCGGGCGTGGAGGATTGCCGAGTTCAAGGCGCGCCTCGGCGAGATAATACAGGAGGCGGACAGGGACATCCACACCGGCAGGGAATGGACCGTCGGCACCCTCAATATGGCGTTCGCGCATTACCTTTCCAAGCACCACGGAGTCGTCGCCCTTGCGGACGAGGACATACACACGTACCTGCGCCCCAACGCCTCGAGCGCGTACATAGACGCGGAGCTTTACGGATGGTCGGTGCTAGAAATTCCCGGTGGATTCAGGGAAAACAGCCCCGCGGAATGGGTTTCGGCAATCCACGCAGCTAGGAACGGCACCGTGGAGGGGATAAACGCCTACCCGAACATCTACGCGGACACGAACAACAAGCAGGGCGCCTACGACATCACGCACGAGAGGAAGGACAACAGGTTCTGGGAAACCGCGAGGGAGATGTGGAACTACGGGACGGTAGGGGTGTTCATGTTCGCCCACGACTTCGTCGCCTCGCTTTCAATGGAAAGGCCCCGGAAGCTGGCGCAGGCATGGCACGCATTCACAAGGCTGTTCAGCTGATGCAATTGCGCCCGCATCCCGGAAGCGCAATCGCCCGCTAATCCGCCTTAACGAGCTGCGCGCACACCATTCCCCCTGTCAGGTAGAGCATGAAGGGGGATACCATCCACGCTGCGAGCAGCCCCGACGGAATGTTGAGCAGCAGGTACATCGTGAGCGAGTTCGGGATTCCCGCGAGCAGGAACGCGAGCGCCCCGAATTTGAGCCCTTTTTTCAATTCGTCCTTCTGCTTGATTGCCGAGCCCAGTTTGGCGTAAACAAAGGCGAAAATCGCCCAGCCAACGAGCCCGAAAACGAACGAAAGGGCCATGAACGAGGCAGGAGGCGGGCCGGCGGCGGGTATCATTATCTTGCTCCAGATAGAGTAATAAGCGGGGTCGGTGTAATAGCCCATCGTGAGGATGGATTCAACCGTATGCCAGGCCATTCCGATTACGCCGATTGCGAGCGCGGCAATAGATATCCCTTTCCAGTCGCACATGGAACCATCGGAAAAACTTTCCGGGCGCACATTTATAAACACAGATTGCGTAAAATATTTGCCAATCGATTAGCCAACGGACCTTATCTGTCCCGTTGAAACCGGAAGCCGGGAAATATCGGATTTCACCCGCACCACCCAGAAACGTTTTATAGAAAACCAGCGGGGGCGACCGTGTTTCGTATCGGGGCGCAAAATAAGCAAAAAACCAGAGAAAAAGGTGTTTAGCATAGCAGAGATTAAAGACGAAACTAAAGGAACTGATACTGAAAGCGCCAACGATGGCGCAATTGTGCAGTCACAGCCCGCGGGCGAGGCTCAGGCAGGCGGGGCAGCGCCCCCGGCCCACCACGAGCACCACGCGCATGCAGGG
>JAKANX010000073.1 GCA_021823425.1 Microcaldota archaeon | reverse complement strand
TGGGTGACAGAAGTTTCGCAGTATTACTTCTCTTTCTAGCCGTCATTATGGGCGCAGGCTTCGCAATCAATCCCGCATTTGAATGGAACCGCACGTACGGCGCAACCGGAGGGTGGGCAAACTCGGTTCAGCAGACTTCCGACAACGGCTACATTCTCGCGGGCGGCATTTATTACGCCGATACGGGCAATAATTCCGCATTGCTCGTAAAAACCGATTCAAACGGGGCTGAAGAATGGAACCGGACATTCAGCCCCACGGGCAATGATTTTGCAGAAACAGTCCAGCAGACCTCCGACGGCGGCTACATCTTTGAAGGCTTCACGAATTCGACCAATGACGATTTCTGGCTCGTGAAGACGGATTCAAACGGAACCGAGCAATGGAGCAGGGCTTTCGGAGGGCCGGGCTATGACCGCTCAAACTCGGTCCAGCAGACCTCCGACGGCGGCTACATCATGGCAGGCACCACGGATTCGTTCGGGCCCAGGAAAATCTGGCTCGTGAAGACGGACGCTAACGGCAACATGCTATGGAACCAGACGTACGCCGGCGAGGAGGGAACTTCCGTCCAGCAGACCTCCGACGGCGGCTACATAATCGCGGGCATTGTCGTGCGCGGAGGAGGCGGAACCGGCGCATACCTGGTAAAAACCTATTCCGACGGGACCCTGCAGTGGAACCAGACCTTCGGCGGTTCAGGTTCCGGCCTTGACGGCGCCCGTTCGGTCCAGCAGACCTCTGACGGCGGCTATATTTTCGTCGGCTATTTGAATTCCACCGGATCAAACGATGGCAATTTTTGGCTCGTGAAGACGGACGGCTACGGAAACATGCTCTGGAACCGGGCATTTGCCGGCGACGATTTTGCAAACTCGGTCCAGCAGGCGGCCGACGGCGGCTACACCTTCTCCGGAGGGACCAAGCTCCTGCTCGTAAAGACGGACGCGAACGGCAATATGCAGTGGAACCAGACCGTTGGAGGCGCCGGCTTCTCCGCCGCATCAGCCCAGCAGACTTCGGACAACGGCTATGCCATCGCAAGCACGCTCACAGATGCGTTTGGCAACTCCGACCTGTGGCTCGTGAAGCTTTCGGTCGGCTGCGCCCAAGGGGCGCCCATGGAGATAAAATGGGCAAGGACGATCCCCCTGCCCGCGGCGCTCGGCCTGATCGTAGTCGTGCCGGTCGTAACCGCCGCGCCCGGCCCACCCACGTCCAACCTGCAGGAGGACATAAAACTGGCTTACCCGGACGGTTCAGGAGGCGCGGCTTTCACAGGGGCATATTCCGACGATACGAATGCATACTGGAGCATATTGCTGAAAACGGACGAGAACGGCACTATCATTTCTAACGACGCGTTCGCGAAAAGCCTGTTTTACAGTACGCAGGCGTCATTGGCCCGGCAAACCTCCAACGGCAGCTACCTGGTTCTCAAGGGGGGCTACGACGGCAGCATGACTGACAGCTCCAACGCCTCGCAGTTCGATTCCGGCCTGAACCCGCAGTGGGAAACAGAAACTTTCACGACCAGTTCATCCAGCTTATGGTTCAACGACATAAGCCCTGCCTCGGATGGCGGTTTTGCGGCCACGGGTCCGGGCCCGCGGTTCCAGAAGGTAAACAGCAACGGAACCCTGGACGCGGACCAGGTTTACGGCGATGTCGGCGCTTACTATGGGGCCGGCACCAACTACGTCGTCCAGACCCCGGACGGAAACTTCTCGTACCTGGTCAATAACTGGGCAGGCGGATGGGGCTCGGTCCTCATGAAGCTAGAACCCAACGGAACGCTGCTCGCGAACGCATCAATAGACGGCTTCGGAAATCCCTACTCTTTCCAGCCGACCGCCGACAGCGGCGTCGTCCTGGCATTCGCGACCGGCAGCGACAGCATGGTTTCCAAATTCTCCACTGAATTGACAGGGGAATGGAACGCGACCTTATCTGGCGTTTCGCCGCAGGCGATATACCAGAAACCGGACGGCAAATACCTGTTTGTATATGTGAATTCCACCTCGATGGGCACCGGCATAATGCAGCTCCTTCCGAACGGGAGCGCGGAGTGGAATTATCCGGCGTATTCGCCCATTATATCCGCCTCCAAAACCAACATTTTCCGGCTCCACCCCGCAGGCGCGCACGATTATTTCTTCACTGCGGATGCCCAGAAGCCCATCGTTCCAAATACGTACCTGCAACCTTACGTCATGAAGTTCTCGGTCTGCGAAATCGGGCCATGCACCTGCGACTCCTGCAATTCCTGCACCGCGGCGCTGGCGAACGCCTCATGCTCTGTTGTCCGCCTCACCACGAATATTTCCCAGCCCGGCCAGTCCGGAACCGGATGCATATACATAAACAACCCGACCTACTACCCGTACGCGCACGACAAGACATTTGACTGCCAGGGCCACACGATAACCAGCGGGCCGTCCATATACGACACCATCCAGATGCAGAGTACCCGCAACATGGTCATACAAAACTGCAACATAAACTCGGACGCGGCCTCAGCGGTGGACTTCATGAACGTGCCGGGCGTCCAGGTGCTCAACACCAGCATAACCGGAACGCCGAACCAGGCGCCCAGCGGATTAAACTGGATGTACGCCTGCTATTCCAACTGCTTCGGGATACAGTCCCACTGGTCGGACAACGCGGTATTCTCAGGAATAAGGATTAGCAACAAGAACGCCTACGGCATGGACATAGACGGCTCTTCGGGCGTCTTGGTAAGCGGCGTTTCGATAACCGGCTACCCCAATGACGGGCTGCTGCTGATGGACGTCACGAACGGCACGTTCGTAGATTCGGTGATCGACCGCGGGGCGTATTACGGTCCGTCCTGGGGCAGCAGCGGCATACGTTTGCAGGCGTCTTCAGGCAGTTTCGAGAACGTGACTTCCCTGAACAATGTTTATGGCCTTTCGGCGGCCTACTCGTCCCGCATAGACCGACTCCACGGCTCCAATTTGTCGGGCAATTCCAGATACGGGATTTTCCTCGCTTCCACAAGCAACGCAGACATCGAATCGAACTCGGCCCGGAACAATAGCGTGGGTCTCTACATACTTCCCTCCGCATCCGCATCACTCACCGCATCCGGCAATTCGATGTGCAGCAACACTTGCGACATCTACAATCTCCAGTCCGGATTGGACAGCAACAACCTCACCCTCAACACCGCGAGCCTCACCCGCGGCTGGAACGACACGGGCCAGGCGGCCGGCGCAACATACGCGTGCAGCGGAACCCCTCAGGCTGCGTGCGAAGCAGTGGATTCCCCCCCTCTCGTTTCTATAGATTCGCCCCGCTTAGGGGGCGAGCTCTTCCTCGCACCGTATCCTGCCGACGTCCAGCTCAACTTTACTGCGTACGACGACTTATCCGCTTCGCTCTCTTGCAGCATATATGTGGATGGCTCGCTGGACGGCGCTCAATCGGTCGGCAATGGAAATGCGTTCACATACCATATGAATCTAGCGGCAGGGAAGCACTATGCAGCTGTTTCCTGCATTGACAATTCAAGCCGTAGCGGCTCTGCCTCCACCTGGTTCTATCTGGCCAAAAACAGCACGAACGACACGGATTCGCCCCATGTATCGCTCATTCGCCCGCCGGACGGCTCAATCAACAGCGCGGTCCGTTCCCTCAACTATACTGCGAGCGACAACACCACCCCTGCCCTGGACTGCACGCTCTCCCTTTTCAACAGCACAGGATTGGTAAAAGTGGATACGCAATCCGTCGCAAGCGGGGCGAACGCCACTGTTCCACTTTCAAACCTTTCAGACGGCAACTACGCCTGGGAAGTGGAATGCATGGACAACGGGGGCAACCTGGGAGCGAGCGAATTATGGTCATTCTCAATTGCCGTATGCGGAAATTCGTTATGCGAATCAGGGGAGAACTGCACCACGTGCGCTGCGGACTGCGGAACCTGCGGAAGCGGAACGTGGTGCGGCGACGGCATTTGCAGCAGCGCGTCGGAGAACTGCTCCACGTGCGCTGCGGACTGTGGAACCTGCGGAAGCGGAACGTGGTGCGGCGACGGCACGTGCAACGGGGCGGAAACCTGCGGCTCCTGCACTGCCGACTGCGGAATGTGCGCCCAGAACCTCTACGTGGTTCCCCGCAGGCCGGGCAATTATACAAGGGTGCTTCCGGGCTCCATCCCGCTCTCGTTCAGGGCGATTTGGAACTGAAGCCCCCGAAAACCTTTAAAAATCAAATCTCCGAATAGGAAAAAGACCTGTCCTTACAGCATAAAGTGACGCTAAATGATTTACATCTCCAGAATCAAGATGAGGGGCTTCAAGTCCTTCAAGCTGGCGGACATTTTCTTTCCAAGGGACTTCGTGTGCCTCGCGGGCCCGAACGGAAGCGGCAAGTCCAACGTCTGCGACGCGATTAGGTTCGCCTTCGGCGAAACGTCCCTCAAGGCGCTGCGCGCCAAGAAAGTGAAGGAGCTAATCTCCCACAACGCGAAAATGGCCGAAGTCACTCTCTTTTTGGACGGGGACGAGAAGCACGAAATCCGCAGGGCGATACGGGACGACGGCAAGATTCAGTACAGGCTCGACGGCGAGTCCGCCACCCGTACCTCCATACAGAACCTTCTCAAGAAATTCAACATAGACGAGAGCGGACGCAACACGATTGCACAGGGCGAGGTGCAGCGAATAGCCACGATGGGCGCAAAGGACAGGAGGGAAATTATAGACAGCGTCGCCGGAATCTCGGATTTCGAGGACAAGAAGAACGAGGCCATGAAGGATTTGGACGTGGTGGAAACGCGCATCAGGGAGGCCAACCTGATAATGGGCGAAAAGATAGGCATGCTCAACGAATTGGAAAAGGAGCGGGAAATCGCGCTCAAGTACAAGGAGCACAAGGCGAATTTCACCAACGCGAGGGGCTCCATGGTGAAGAAGGAGGTCGAAAAGATTACTGCCGAACTGGAGCGCGCCATCCTGGATTCCAAGAAGATAAACGACTCGCTCAAGTCCAAGCAGGCCGAGCTCGCGGAGCTGGACGCGAAGATAAAATCGTACGAGCAGGAAAAGGGCCTGTTCCTCAACGAAATCCAGGCGAGGCAGCAGCAGAGCGCGCTCACCAAGAAGATAGAGACCCTCAAGCTCGCTATTGGGAAGGACTCGCAGGAGCTCGAGGAAAAGAAGAGCCAGATTTCCAAGCTTGAAGGCGAGATAGCCACGCTCAAGGAGGAATCCGCAAAGGAGGCCGAGGAGGCGAAGAAGACCGAGGCCGAGCACAAGAAGGCGGAGGATGAATACAACGCGCTCAAGGCGCAGCGCGAGGGCAACGCGAAACTGATGGCGGAGTCCAAGCTCCGCAAGGCAGTGGAAGAGGGCAAGGCGCGCCTCGCCTCCATGCGCGAGGAGCTAATCCGCACCGAGGGCGAAATATCCTCGTCCGAGCAGCTCGCGGCGGAGAAGGAATCATCCCTCGACGTTTCGAAAACGGACAACCTCGAGCAGGAGCA
>JAKANX010000072.1 GCA_021823425.1 Microcaldota archaeon | reverse complement strand
TCTGATGTTCGGATTCACGGTTTATTCATCAATAAGGGAAGCAAAAGGAGGAATGATTCCTTTCCCGGAAAAGACGGACACGGTTTTGGGCGGCCATGCAGTAGTTGCAGTGGGTTATGACGATAATTTGAAAATAGGCAAGAGCACGGGCGCGTTCATAATCAGGAATTCCTGGGGCGAGGAGTGGGGCGAGCGGGGCTACGGATATTTGCCTTACGATTACGTTCTCAAAGGTTTGGCGCTGGATTGGTGGGCGTTGATCAAGGCGGAGTGGATGGAAACCGGCCAGTTCGGGGTTTAGAATACCATTTTTCGTATTCTTTATGATCGCCTATAAAATAGATGATTTTAGTATCCTCATCGCAGGCATAAACAATCCTGTACTGGCCCAGTTCCTCAACGAAAAAGCCCAACCCGTACTTCATATGCCGCCCAGCGGACTCTTCCCGCATGCGGGCTATGCGCCTTATCACGCGTTCTTTTATTGATGAATCCATTTTATCCAGGCTTTCGGCAGCGTCGTCGTGCAGAAAAACCTGGAATGAGCTCATATCCTGATCCCGGATTTGGCGGCAGCGTCCTCTATGGGAACGAGTTTCTTCTTTCCGCTTTTCAGCTCTGATTTCATTTCAGCAATGCGTTCGGACACCAGCTGGTGCTCGCTGCGCCCTCCGATGAGTGAATATTCGCGCCCGAGCTCGAGCAGACCGGCGCGTATCGCTTCGGCTTTCGTCTTGTAGTAGCCGTCCTTTACCAGCCGCTCAAGCACCTGTTCGACAATTCCGTCCAATCTTACCAAGGTTTCCATCAAAAACACCGTAAATACTGTATCAAATTGGTATATTTATGCTTTACGGATGGATTTCCCATGGTTTAGTGCTGGGCAAAAGTGATATAAAAACTGGAATAAAGGCGTGCTTTCCGCTGGTTCTACTGGCGCAATTATAATTATTTTCAGAGCTAGGCATTCATGATTAAGGCAATCCTCTTCGATTTGGACAATACCCTGCTCGATTTCATGCAGTTCAAGAAGGAAACCGCCAAATCAGCAGCAAAGGCGATGGTTGAGCAGGGAATCCCGGCAACGGAAAAGGAAATTTACGGCAAAATCTTCTCGGTTTATCAGGAAAAAGGAATAGAATACCAAAAAACCTTCTACGAAGTAGTAGCCCCGTACAGCCTCGAACCAGGCCAAGCGGAAAGAATCCAGCAAGCTGGAATAATCGCTTATTTGAAAAGGAAGTTCGAGGTCCTCAAGCCCTATCCGGAAGTGAAACCAACGCTGGAGAAATTGAGGAAAAAAGGCCTGAAGCTCGGAATAGTCACGGACGCGCCAAGGAACAAGGCGTGGCAGAGGCTAATCATGGCTGGATTGGAAAACGAGTTCGATTTCGTAATCACCTACAACGACACGATGGAATTCAAGCCGCACCCGAGCCCTTTCAAGCTGGCATTGGCCCGATTGAACGATAATGCGGTTTCCGGTTCCGAAGTTTCGGGTTTCGGTACGCAAAACAGAAAACTGGAAACCGAACCTGATGAAGTGCTCTTTGTGGGCGACCATCCCGGAAAGGACGTTAAGGGCGCAAAAGCAATGGGAATGAAGACCGCTTTGGCTCAATACGGCCAGCATTTCAGAACTAATGACGAGGCAGATTACGTAATAAAGAAGTTCGAAGAATTGCTGGAATTGGCAAAGTAATTGGAGATACGCAGCGAGGGGACACAGTAGCTTATTATTAGCTCTCATAGCTTATTAGTAGATACTGTGTCCCCTCGCTGGCATTCGTTCTACTAATTTGCGCTTTGGTTTATGCATTTTTTGTTTAGTGAGATAAGCCGTTTCTGCTAGATTAAACTTTCTTTAATCTAGTGAAAACAAAGGTATTTATAGATTGCGTTCAAAATAAGCGCGTGGACGAGCAGTTCAACAGGAAATACAGGAAGGTGCTGGAAATTCTTCCGGACGTTGCAGAGTGCGCGGAAGGCAAGCTTATCCTGGTCGGCGGCACTGCGCTCGCCCTTTTCCACCTCAAGCACAGGATAAGCATAGACCTGGACTTCGTGCCCATGGAGGGCGACGACGCGAAACTGAAGCAGGAACTCAAGGGCTGCCTGAGCAAAAAGGGGTATCGCGCGGCGAGAGCTGTATATGCCAACCAGTTCGTGATACAATTCGAGGACACGAGCATAAAGGTCGAGGTTTTCATCCCTGAGCACAAAGTAAGGAATTTCGAGGAATACGAGGTCGGGAACGCGAAACTCGCGGTCGCCTCATTGGAAGACATTTTTGAGATGAAACTCATCGCGTACGCGAACCGAAAGGCGGCGAGGGACCTTTTCGATATAATATTCGTGCTGAAAAAGAAGGGCGCGGATTTCGGGCAGGTGGCTGAACTCATCGCCAAATACGGGATGCCCGAGGATATTAAGGACGTGAAAAACATGGCTCTTAGCGAAAACGATTATGAAATCTTTGCAAAGGTGGTTGGGGATGCTTCCAAAGCAGGCAATTAGCCATGGACAGCTTTTGAAAGAAGGGCATGCCAAGAGGCAGATAGAATCACTGTCCGCATCGCTCAAGATTTTCCCCACGCCTTTCAAGGGAATATACTACGTCCCGATGCCCGAGGAACGGGCGGGCTGGTTCATAGAGAAGCCGCTCAAGGCGCTTTCCATGGCGCTGAAGCTTTACCTTGGCACCGGCGAGTTTTACTACGGCTGCGAGACAGCAGAGGAGTTCCTGGGGCTCAAATGGTCGCCTTCGGGCCGGGTCCACGTGGTCAATGCCAAGCGCAGCGGAAGGATAAACCTTGCTAAAAGGGCTGAGCGGAACGCGCGCAAGGCATCTTACCGGGCAGGAAAGATTGCGGCACTTCTCGGGCTATACGGACGGGAGATAATATTCCACAAGATTGCGGATATCTCGAAATCCAGGACAAAACAGACGCCTTACGGGGCGTTCGCCACAAAGGCGCAGATAGCAAAGGACAAAAAGAGGTTCAACGAAAAGTGATTCCATGGTCTCAATAACGGCCTACGGCGGAGTGAACGAGATAGGCGGCAACAAGTTCCTTCTGGAGGACAAGGACGCGAGGATTTACCTTGATTTCGGGCAAAGCTTCGATTTCGGAACCGACTTTTTCTACGAATACCTCCAGCCAAGGGCAGCGCACGGACTGGAGGTGTATTTTGAATTCGGGCTCATTCCCAAAATCCCGAGGCTGTACAGCAAAACGATGCTGGAAAAGACGGATTTGAAATACGAAAAGCCGGATATAGACGCAGTATTCATTTCGCATTCCCATTCTGACCATGTAAATCATGTCTCGTTCCTTGACGAATCCATACCCATCTACATGGGGCACGGAACCCACAGGCTCGTTGAAACATATCATAAGCTCTACCCCCAGTTCTGCGACCTGGGAGAACATTCAAATTTGAATTTCTTCAAATCAGGGGACAAAATCAAAATCAAGCATTTGACAATTGAGCCGATACACGTGGAGCATTCGGTTCCGGGCTCCTACGGCTTCATCATACACACGAGCAAGGGGCCGATTGTATATACAGGGGATTTCAGGCTGCACGGCCCGAAAAGCGAAATGACTAAGGAATTCATAGAAAAGGCAACACAAGCGAAGCCCTACGCCATGCTCATTGAAGGAACAAGGATGGGAAGCGAGCAGGAGCACAATTACACCGAGGCGGAAGTGGAAAATAAAGTAGATGAAATAGTGAAGGAATCAAAAGGAATTGTATTCGGCTATTTCTCCATGTCCAACATAGACAGGTTCATGTCCTTCTACCGCAGCGCGGTGAAGACCAGGAGAAAACTGATTATCGACACCAAATTCGCATACATCCTGGACAATATGAAGGAGAAAATCAGGGATTTGCCGGACGTGATGGATGATGAGAATATAGCGGTGTATTTCAGGCTTTCCAAGAGCGGGACGTACAGCGAGAAGGATTACTACTTATACGAGCGCAAGTACATGCCGAAAATGATTACTTATGAAAATATCGCAAGGGACCAGAAGAAATTCCTCATGCACATGAGCTTCAACAAGCTCATGGAATTGGTCTATATACAGCCAAAGGGAGCGGATTACATCTACTCGTCTTCGGAGCATTTCCTGGAGGGAGAAGAGAACGAGGACGAAAGGAAGGTTTTGGAGAACTGGATGAGGCATTTCGGGGTTAAATTCCACAAGGCGCACTGCTCGGGGCACGCGTGCAGGAAGGATTTGGAGGATGTGATTAAGGCGGTGGAGCCTGAAATCGTAATCCCGATTCACACCGAAAGCGCAAATGATTTCGGCAAATTCCACGGAAAAATAAGGATTCTGGAGAAAGAGAAGAGAATGGAGATGTGAGATTATTGCTCCAATCCGGATATTCCGGCTTCACGGGGTTGCAATAATAGTGGTGGGTATTCTTTCTCTTCTCGGAGCGTGTGGAGTGCTCGGAATGATATGGGGCGCGGACCAGATGGGAATTCCGCTTTTCATCCCCGCAGGGCGCGGAATAGCCTATTTCATATGGGTAATCGTCGCGGTGTATTGGCGGGCATGAAAATGAAGAAAAAATAAAAAAAGAAAGGGAGGCTAGTCCTCCTTGCCCTTGTTTACGGAGTTGCCGCGGCTCTCGTTCTGCTGGCCAGCCTGGGTCTCGTTGTGGGCCTCGGTCTGGTTCATGTCCCGCGTCTGGTTCTGGAACTCGGTCTCGTTCCTTTCCTGGGTGCGGTTCTGCTCCATGGTGCGGTTGAGGTCCCCGGACTCGTTGCCCTGGCCGGTCTCGTTCTCCAATTCGGTCTCATTCCCATGGGAAGTCCCGTTCTCAAGGCTCTCGTTCCGCTCGGTCTCGTTCTGGTGGCCCTTGCCGAAGTCCGAGTTGCCGCGCGTCCTGTTCTCCTGCTCGGCGACCTTCTCCTCGTGCCTCTCCTGGTTCTGTATGGAGTTGTTCAGCGCGTTGAGTATGGCGTCCTTGGCCTGCTCGGGCGCCTGCTCGTACACCCTCTGGAGCACGGTTATGCTGTTCCGGGTGTGGTTCTCCACGTCCGCTATTTCGGTCTCGTTCGCGTCCCCGGAGGCGATTGCCTGCTCAAGGTCCGCGTGCGCCTTGGCCGTTTCGGAAGCGTGCTCGTTCAGCAAACCCTGCATCTCGCTCTCGGCCTGGTCCGCGGCCCCCTGGTTCCCAGCTGCCTTGTAATTGGCGGCCTTCACGGAAAGCACGTACGCCTCGTGGACGCGCAGATTCGCGTACCTCGCCTCCTTCTCGGCCTTCGTGGCCTGGTCGAAGGTGAACATCACGTCCATCGCCTCGCCGAACCTCTTGAAGCCGTAGAAGAAGTCCCCCGGGACAGCCCCCACCTGCGATTCGTTTATTGTTCCGTTTGCATCCTGCGCGTGCGCGAGCCCCGGAGCTGCAAAGAGCGCCAGGAGCGCGAAGGCGAATGCGAATTTCATGTCCATATCCATTCCCCGGCTGTTGAAGCCGCTACAAGACGCGCATGAACGGTATTTATATATTTCCCGGAATTTCTATGAATGGGTGTGAACAGGCATGAACAGGCTCTGGATTTGGGCGCTTTTGCTGCTGTGCGCCGCATATGCGGCCACGTACACGGTTGACCTGGGCAGGGAAGGAACCGCGTCCGTTGCGCTATCCCTCAACAGCGAGGAGACGGTGAGCGTGCCCCTTCCCCCGGACGCGTCAAATTTCAGGATTGCGGGAGGGCAATACGAGATAATCAACAACAGCGC
>JAKANX010000071.1 GCA_021823425.1 Microcaldota archaeon | reverse complement strand
ATGCTCGCGTATTCCGAGACGTCCGCAACTCCGATGTGCGGGGCGCGGAGGTGGAAATCGGTATGCACCATGCGGAAGCTCTTCTTGCCCTTTATGCGCTGCGTGAACCCTCCGAGGTAAAGGTACGGGTACTTGAGCTCCGAGTAGAGCTGGTCCTTGTCGGATGGCGAGGCCGCGACCCGCTCTCCTGCGAGCATTTTCACCTCGCCGTTGAGCGTGACGCCGTATATGCGGCCGCTTCCCACGTTCACGTAATAGAGCTTCTTGCCCAGCACCATGCCGCAGCTCGCGCTTGTTCCGCAGAAGCCCCGGACGCTCTCGCTTATTTTCGCGTCCGCGCGCCTTGCGAAATCCTCCAGCGCTGGCAGAACGTCCGCCTCCTTTCCTATTCCTTTTGCGCTTTCCCTGAACATCCCGGCAGCGAGCGAGGACGGCAGCGCCTCCAGGCCGCGCTCGTCAAACCCGTCAAAGAGCGCGAAGAGCGCGCCCCTCTCTCCGCCGATGTACGCCTCGCCGAAATAAACCGAGCCGCTCGCCTTCGTTGACTTCCTCTTGCGCGGGCCCTTGTCAACGAGCGCGGCAGCGGAAGAGAAGTCAAGGTACGCGCTAGCCTTGTCGAATATTGAATCTCCTGAAAGGAAAATCTCCTGGCTCTGGTCCAGGCCGTTGAACTGGAACTTGGAAAGTATGTCCAGCAAGTCGTGCGACTTCTTCACGTACTGCCTGCGCAGCTTCACGCTCTCCCTGTCCTCCCACTTCCTGCCCTTCTTCATTATGGGTATGAGCTTTACCTCCACTTCCCTGGAGAAGTTGGTGTTGAGCTCGGAGAGCATCATGAGCTTCTGCAAATCCGATTCGCTTATGAACTCGCGCTCCTCGAACTCCCTGCCCAGCGCCCTCGCCACTATCCCCTTGTACTGCACGTCCTGGAGCACTTCCTTTGCGGTGCGCGAGAAGTCCGGCCTGAGCGCCTCGGTGCTGTCCTTCTTCATCAGCTCCAAGTCCTTCTTCTTGCGCTCGAAGAGTTCCTGCTCTAGCAGCGATTCCTTTAGTTCTGGGGCAGCGAATTTCGCCATGAGGGTTTTTTGCGAATTAGATTTATAAAGTCTCTCTCAATTTTCAGGCGTTTCCTTCCCCGGTTCCTTCTCCGGGGGGCCATCGCCAGGCGCCGCCGCGCTCGGAGTTTTCTGCTCGAGCTGCATCTGCCCCCCGGTCTGCACGGCCCTGAAATACTGCCTGAACTTGTCCGTGAGGAAGAGCCTCTTGGTGCGCCCGGCCTTCACCTGCCTGAGGAATCCGCTCTGCACGAGCTCGTGCACGTCCTGGTAAATCTGAGCGCCGACCTTGTGCGCGACCTCGCTCTTTAGCACGCCGTCGTGCCTCGCAACGTACGCGAGCGTGCGCAGCGCGCTCCTGCCCACCTCCGCCTGCTGCGCGAAGCCCTTGACCTTTTCCGAATACTCGTCCCGGACGCGCATGAGCCATTTTCCCTCTATCTCGGAAATCTCAATCGCGCTCCCGCGCGCCGCATACTCGGTGCGCAGCTCCTCCAAAAGCGCCTTGACGAAGCCCGGGGCGGCAAGCCCCGTGAGGCGCATGAGCTCGTCCAGCCCCATGCTCCGCGCCGAAATGAAAAGCGCGCTCTCAAGTATCCTTTTCTTGTCCTGCTCCATCTTAAATCAGTCCGCTTACCTTAGCTTGAGGAATTCCTTTAATTCTTTCTGGTAATCCGGGGAATCGCATTTGCCCTTCCCCGCAGCGAGCGCCGCGAGCCGCCCCGCTGTCTGCGCCGCCCCCTTCCCCGCGGTCTCAATTTCGCACACCTCCGCGTCCGGATAGTTCAGCCCGGCTTTCTGCACGCAGTAGTCCAGCATCTCCGCGAGCAGGTTGGCCTCCAGCTTCGCCTTCGCGTACTTTCTCGCAGAAAGCCTCTTTTTCAATTCGCCCGGCCTGCACCTGAGTATGAAAACCCTGCCTGCGGGAAGCGCGAACTCGCACGCGAGGTGGCCCTCCACGATGACAAGCGGACCGTTCCCGGTTCCCGGTTTCCTGTGTTGAGTCCCGGGTCTTGCGATTTCCCGCATTAGCGCCCGCTTCAGCTTTCCCAAATCCACGAGCTCGCTGTCCGTTTTCCTGTCGTAGCCCGAGGACAGTTTTTTCTCCCTCACGAATTCGCGCAGGTGGATGACGCGCGCCCCTATCAATTTTCCGAGCAGCCGCGCGGCGCTCGTCTTCCCGGTCCCGGGAGTCCCGCTGATGATGGTAAGCTGGGCGTTCCGGGTTTCGCGCTTCCTGTTCCGCATGGACACGACCTAGAGCCTTTTGGCCAGCAGCGCGAGGTATTCCTTCGCGCCGTTCAGTGCGGCCTTCCCCTTCTCGGTAAGATGGTAGTATTTCCTGCGCTCCTCAAATTCCGAGCGTATCAGGCCCTCTGCCTCCAGCTTGTAGAGCACCACGTAAATCATCACCCTGCTGGGCCTGAACAAGAAGTCCTTCTCTATGCGCTCCGGGAGCCCGTAGGCGTAAATCTTGCGCTCGTGCCTCATGAGCGAGAGGATGTAGAGCCAGAGGTTGCCCGCGGTGAGCGCGCCCCTGAGCCTCGCCATCGGCTTTGCCTGCTGGTGTTCCATGCGCTTATCTCATCAGTCAGCAATATAAACATTTTCTCCGAATTGCAGCCATGCGCCGGCCGCTCCTCCTTACGCTACTGTTCCTGGCAATTCCAGCTTCATTCGCGGCCACAACCGCATGCACCGCTTCTCTCGCGCCCAGCACCGGTGTCCTCACGCTCGCCGGAATGGCCGGCCTTGTCGCTGCCGGAGTCCTTGCGATAACCTACATGGTCTCCAAATTCGGCGAGGACAGCCAGCTCGAGGCATGGGTGAAGATGGAGCTTCAGGAGCTCATAACCGCCGGAGTAGTGGTGTCAATAGTCTATGCGTTCGTGCTCGGCTCGAACGTCGTTCTTCCTGCGCTCACCGGAACCGCGGACCCGGGCTGCGCGGCGATAAACGGCGACGGAAGCGGGCCCGGGATAAACGCCGCGATAGACAAGCTCGTTGTGGACTACAAGGACACAATACGAGTCGCGAACAGGCTTGGCATGGTCTCCTCGTATTTCTACACCAAGACGATGGGCTTCATATTCTATTTCGGGACCATGGCCGCGCCGTACCAGGGGATGGGCGGGATGCGCCTCGCGCTCACCCAGCTGTCCAACACGCTCTCCAACGGAATAATCGTGTACGAGACGATAAAGGTGATGTACGCCTTCTTCACCAACCCCGCGATTTACGAGGCGCTCTTCTCGCTCGGCTTCGCGCTGCGCATGCTTCCCTTCACGAGGAAAGTGGGCGGCATGCTTATCGCGCTCGGCGTCGCGGCGATAATACTCTTCCCGTATTCCATGTACGTGGTGAACAAGCTGCACAACCAGATTGAGAACGACGCCCTTTCCGCGACGAGCACGGTGAAGCTGCACTCGCAGGTAACGGCCGGAGACTTGGACAGGATAAACCTCAAGCTCTCGTCGTTCCTCACGACCATGTGCAGCAACGACTTCATACGCATATTCACATCGCTCAACGAGTGGGGCTGGTGGGCCGTTTTCTGCACCCCGTATTGCCTTGTGATAAGCGCGACTGATGTGCTTATTCCCTGGATGTCGCAGTGCCCGAGCTACGTATTACCGGCTGCGATAGCAGCGTGCATAGCCAGGGCGTGGGCGGAGTTCTTCTCGTATTTCGCAGAATGCATGATTCCGATAGACGGCATGTGCTGGCCGATTTCCTACAGTATATACAACGGCATTCAGACCGCATTCCAGCTCGCGAGCTCGATTGCGCTCGTGACCAGCTCAAAGCAGATTGAGGGCGCAATAGGCGGGAACGTCACGGAGATTTATGACATAGTGATGGTCAAGCTCGTGGGCCCTGTTGGCCTCGCTGCAAGCATGCCGCTCATGGAGGCAGGGCTCATCGGGATAATAGTGATGGCCGGCGCAAGGGGCCTGTCCGACGTGTTCGGCGGCGACGTGCAGATTGCCGGCATAGGGCGTCTCGTATGAAAATCCTCGGTGCGGCGCTTGCATTGATTGCGCTTTCCGCGCTCGCCTCTGCAGCGAGCTGCGCATACGACCCGAACCAGAGCCTCTTTGACCTAATCAACTGCCAGACCGGCACGATAATCCCCATGCTGGTTATGCTGAGCGTTTTTATAATCGGCATTATCTACTCGGCGGGCAACTTCATGGGCAGGGCCGAGTGGATAATCCTCGCAAAGGACGAGCTCTCCCACCTCTTCTTTTCCGTAATCCTGCTGATTTCGTTCGGGGGCATAGTCTGGTTCTTCAGCGGGCTCACGGACGCTACGTTCCATTCCGCCAAGGACTCCATGGGCCTCACCGGCGACCGCTGCATCAACATAGACGGGCTCGCGCCCATGTCCACTTGCTACATGGACAGGATGATGAAGGACAGCGAGGGCATAATCCAGCAATATTCCGAGCAGCACGTCAAGCAGCTGCTCAAGGCATCGGAATACGTGAGCTACTACGGGCTTGTGCAGGGCACCACGTATAGCCCCTACGCCTACCGCCGCACGTGGTCCATGATGTACGATAACATGAACACCATGTTCGTGCTTCCCGCGTACATGAGCATAAAGGCGCAGTGGATTTTCGTAACCTACTTCATGGGCAACGACACCGAGGGCGCGTCCTCCGCGGCCCTGCTAACGCTCATACTTCCGGGCGCGTTCCTGCTCCGCTTCCTTCCGGTGCTGCGCAGCACGGGGAACTTCCTCATTGCATTCTCGCTCGGCTTCTACACGCTGATGCCATTCCTTATAGCCCTTAACGGAATAATGTATTCCGTGCTATTCACCAACTGCCATGACTACGAGCCGATAATCAGCGACGCGGTCCTCGGGGGCTGCTCGTCCACGGGCAACTTCTTCTCCGTCGCGGTGCTCTATCCGCAGGCGTTCCTGCTTCCGAATGTGATGATAACCGTCATCGTCGCGTACGTCGTCTCCATAAACAAGGCGCTCAGGGTGTTCGGATGAGGCCAAGGTTCCTTCCCCTGGTCCTGGCCGTTGCGGCGCTCATGCTTCTCGCGGGCTGCACCTCCACCGAGCACGGCGACACCGAAGCGCTGCTCAACCAGGCCGGAACCCACTTCGCGGTTTTCGGAATCGCGGACTGGCGCACCCTTGCGGCAATCTCGGCGCTCATTTCGGTTTTCGTGGTTTCAATCGCGTACATGTTCGCCGAGCCCCTCAACCTGCCCCAGCTCAAGGCGTGGGCCAAGACCGAGCTCGCGCAGTCGTTTGTCACCATAATAATAGTGATATCCGTGGTCGCGGCGATAGACCTCGCCGACACCCTCCTGTTCGAACAGGTCAACCACGCGCCCGCAAGCCCGTTCACCTGCGTTTCCGGCCTGCCCGAAACGTGCACCGTGCAGGTATCCAACCAGTACCTAGACGGCCTAGTCAACATGTCCTTGGACGGGGCGAGGGAGGCTTTCAAGAAGAGCGTGGAGGTGATGAAGCAGCAGAGCAACGGCCAGACGATGAGCTGCAACACGCTCCTCATCCCGCCGTGCTTCCAGTTCTACACGTCGCTCAAGAACAACGCGTACTTCCTTCTGGACTACGAGCGCTACTCCCAGGAAATTGAGATGTACAACGGGGTATTCTCCGCGCTAGAGCTGCAGAAGTTCTTCTCGCAGTACGCCGCGAACGTAGTGGGGCCGTTCCTCATCCTCCTGGGGATAATAGGGCGGAACTTCTTCGTGACGCGCAGGCTCGGGGGCCTGC
>JAKANX010000070.1 GCA_021823425.1 Microcaldota archaeon | reverse complement strand
CATGTCCGGCCTTAGCGCGCCGTTCCTTTCCACGTCCTTTTCGCCCGAAACCCCGGTCAGCACGAGCACGCATTTCATTCCCGCCTTTTTTGCCATTGAAATGTCCATGTCGAACCTGTCGCCCACAATCAGCATCTCCTCCTTTTTCCATCCGCGCTCCCTCATTATTATATTGAGCATGTAAGTCTCGGGCTTTCCCACCACCTTGGGTTTTTTCCCTGTGCAGAATCTCAGCGCCCCGACCATCGCGCCGGCTCCGGGCTTGAGCCCGTCCTCCACCGGATAGCTCTTGTCCTCGTTGGACGCTATGAATGCGGCGCCGCGCATGAGCGCCCTGAAAGCGATTGTGAGCTTTTCGTAATTTATTCCGGTGTCATAACCGACAGCGACCACGTCCGCGTCGTCCCCTGCAACCACCGTGAGCCCCCTTTTCCCGAGCTCCTCCTGCATCCCGCCCCCGCTGATTGCGAAAACCTTCGCGCCCGGGTATTTTTCTGAAACGTATTCTGCGGTCCCGTAGGACGCCGGAAATGATTCCTCCACTTCCGCATCCACTCCCGCCTCGCGCAGCTTCTGCACAAGGCTTTCGCGGCTCCTGCTCGAGTTGTTGGACAGGAAAATTATCTTGTAGCCCATCCTCCTCAATTCTGCAATCGCTCCCGCGGCGCCCGCTATCTGCTTCTTCCCGAGCAGCACAACCCCGTCTATGTCCAATACCACCGCCTTGAGCATGCAAATCACTTGTCCACGTAGAACCATGTGTATTCCGGAACGTCCCTGAATTCCCTTTCCTTCACTTCAATGCGCTCCACGCTTATCCCGCCTTCCTTGCGCATGAGCAGCTGCCTGAATTTCCCGAATGCTTTCACGTCCGGGCATTCGCATATAACTTCAACCGAGCCGTCCCCGAGGTTTCTCACCTTCCCGTTTATGCCGAGGCCGCGCGCAGCCATGGATACGAATGCGCGGTAGCCCACTCCCTGCACCCTTCCGTATACGACCAAGCTGGCGCGAAGCATAGCTTTAATACTGCGCGAATCAAAATATAAAACGTGATGAGTCATTGGAGTCTGAATATTTGTCGCCGACATTTCGGCGACAATTTGTCAAAACTTCGTTTTGACAATGTGATGACAAGACTTGACTCTGACCATGTTTCTGTTCATGAACCCCGTGCCCCAGGGCATGCAGCGGGGGCGCTACATCATAACCATGGAAAGGTACGCGCTCAAAGGGCAGGGAGTTCATTGTCTAATCCTTTTTCTTCCGGTATTCCATAGTAACGTGGTCCCGCCACTCCCCGAAGTGGTCCACGTATTCCGTTAGCCTTGCCGCCTCCACGAAGCCGGCCTTTTCGTAAAGCCTTCTCGCTGCCTCGTTCCCCTCCATGTATTCAATCCACATCTTATGGGGGTTCATCCTTTTTTCCGCCTCTTCAATCGCGCGCTTGAGCAGCCTCTCCCCGTAACCCCTTCCCCTGAATTCTTCCGAAACCGAGAGCCCGAAGCTCACGTTGTGCCTCGCCTTGAGCATCCCTCTCCGCGCTTCGCACGAGCCGGACAGCTTTCCGCCCACAAATAATACCACTTTCAGGACGTTTCCCGCGTCCAGAGCCTCAGCGTTCCTCTCCAGCCAGCGCTCCTCCTCCTTCAAATCCACTTCCTTGTCCAAGAGGATTCCGGCCTTCTCCCTGATGAACGGGTTTATGTACTCCATGAATTCCCTTGCGCCTATTTCCCGCAGCTCCGCGCCTTTTGTGATAATGCGAATTTCTTCCATGCACGTATTCCTCAAATCAGCTTAAAAAACATTATAAACTGTTTCCGTTAGTATACATATATGGGGTATCTTTCAAAATCCTTCAAGGCCCGAAAGGAGGATGCGCTCACCCTCAGGGAGGCCATTTCCAAGGAATTCTCGCCCCTAATTGACCTTTACGCGCTCAAATTCCGGCCCAAGGACGCCCTTTCCGACGCCCTGGACACTCTTCGCCACACAAAGAGCCTCTCGGAAGCGAGCAGGAGCGCAAAACGGGTGGCGAAATTGAATAAATTGCTCAAGCCCAGGCACCTGGACGAATTGCGCTACCTTGCGCGCCACGGCGACTGGGTTACCCGGAACGGCGCTGCACAAACTCTCGCGTTGATTCCTGATTCCAAATCCAAGGAGCTCTTCATATTCTTGCTGCACACCAAGGACCCGGGCCTGGTGGATTCCGCAGTGCTCGGGCTCGGGAACCTGAAAGACACTATCGGAAAGGACTGCCGCAAGGCTCTGCGGGCGTTATTGCGCAACGAGGACGAAGGGGTGGTCGCAGCAGGAATAAGGGCGCTTGCCGCCCTCGGCGACACCGCCGCGGTGCGTTGGCCCCTTTTCCACGTTTCCGAGGAAGAGAATTTGAGGAAAAGGAGGCGCGTTGTTGAAGCAGTGGGCGAATCGCTCGGGCTGTTCGCGCAAAAAGACGCGCACCACGCCCAAAGCGTAATGAAAATCATTGATAATTTCCGCGGCGGCCCCACCTACTCGTTCCTGAAAACCCGCAACTCGCTGATGTACGAAGTGATTGAGGGGCACTTCCACGAGGCTGAGAAGCTCGCAAACGCCACGTTGCGAAGGTCCGAGCGCACGCGCCTCCATTTGCACCTGCTTTCGCGGCAGGAGAGCAAATAGCCCGACCTCACCCTTTTTATACTGCGCATCTAAGAGGATAACGGGTGTTATTGATGAGAACTGTCTTCATAGTGCCGCTGCTCATGGCGCTGCTTGTCCTTGCAGGATGCACAGGTCCGGCTTACCCGACCGGGAACCAGGCCGTGCCCGTAATCAACACGACTCCAAATTCCACTCCTGCCGTGCAGGCGGCGAAGGTTTTTGACCGCCCCATTTACGGTAAGATATTGGCCAATTCGCAAGGCCTCACCCTCTACGTATTCACCAAGGACTCAATGGGCGTGAGCAGCTGCAACGACGCTGCGTGCCTTTCCAAGTGGGCGCCAGTGCTCGCTGACGCAATTCCCGATGTTCCGGAAGCCCCCGGCATCTTCACGATATTCACGCGAAGCGACGAAGGCCGGCAGCTGGCGTACAACGGGATGCCGCTCTACACTTTCCTGCAGGACGTCGCTCCGGGAGATGCCGGAGGCCAGGCGTACGGGGGCCTGTGGTTCGTCGCGCAGATAAACATGACAAGCTTCCCTGCGCCAATGGCGCAGAACAACACAAATGCGACGCAGAACGTAACCCAAAATGCGACGCAGAATGCCACGCAGAACGTCACCCAGAACCCAACCCCCGCCCCTGCGGTTAAAGCGGTCCGGAGCGCAGCCTACGGCCCGGTCATGACCGACAGCCAGGGCTTCACCCTCTACGTCTACACCGGGGATTCGAGCTACACGAGCAACTGCGATGCAGGCTGCGCTTCCACGTGGCCGCCGCTCATTTCCAGCACCGTTCCCCAGGTTTCGGGCGCGAAAGGGATTTTCGGCCTTATCACCCGCTCTGACGGAACACAGCAGGTCGTTTACAGCGGAATGCCCCTCTACCGCTACTCGGGAGATGCTTCTCCGGGAACGTTCAACGGCGCGGGAATGCTCGGCCAGTGGTATGTCGCAACCACCAACATGACTTCGTTCCCGCAGCCGCCCGCCCCCCCGGGCTACGGGGGTTATTGATTTTATTTTTTTCCCGGTGGTTCCAAAATGGAATTCGAAGATTTGCTCCGGAAAAGGCGCTCGGTGCGCGCCTACCTGGAAGCTCCTGTTGAAGATGAGAAAATCCGGCTAATACTTGAAGCCGCGCAGTCCGCGCCCAGCGCAGGAAACCTCCAATCCTACAAAATCGTGGTCGTCAACAGCCCTGAAGCCAAGGAGAAAATCTGCCACGCGTCTTCGGAGCAGGCCTCCATAATGGAAGCGCCCGTTTGCCTGGTATTCTTCGCGGACCAGAAACGCTCGGCGGCCAAATACGGGGAATGGGGAGCCACCCTCTATTGCATTCAGGACGCGACTATTGCCGCAGCCTACGCGCAGCTTGCAGCCGCCAATTTGGGCCTTGGAAGCGTGTGGGTGGGCGCCTTTGAAGACGGGGAAGTGGTGGAAGCGCTCGGCGCAGCAGAAGGCGAAATCCCGATTGCGATAATTCCAATCGGCTACCCGGCAGAGGAAGGCCGCCAGCGCTCAAGAAGGCCGGGGAGCGAAGTGGTGCGGGAATCTTAAAGTGTTTAAAACAGGAAGTAAATGTTTTAAACTATTGCCAGCAAACTATTTTCTATGACCCTTGACAATTACCGCACCAACTTAACTAGCAGGAATCCCGTCCAGCAGGCAGAATTCATAGGGATAGCCGCGTCCGTCGGCGACCTAGACGCGATTGCCTTCATACTTCCGTTCGTGCGCCACAGCGAGAGCGAGGTCCGCGTTGCCGCGGTGAACGCGCTGTGCAGGATTGGCGACCTCGCGCAGATAGGCGCGCTCGAAGACAGGCTTTATGACGGCTCCCGCAAGGTGCAGGTGGCCGCGGTTAACACGCTTTCCTCGCTCGCGGGGCCCGATGCCGAACCAGAGCTTGTGGAGAAGCTTTCCCGTTCAATGGTGATGCACAACCGCACTTCCGACGAGTTGCCCGTTCTCAAGGCAACTATACTTTCCTTGGGGCGGATAGGAGGGAAGCAATCCATGGAAGCGCTGTCCTCCCTGGCCTACCAGCCCGAACTGGCCGCCACGTTCCATCCGGAGCTTTCCGCATCCCTCGCCCGCTTATACGTAAAGGGCCCGGAGATTTTCGCCCTGAGCGCGCTTTTCGAAATCCTTCCCCAATACACGGACAGCATTCCCCGGCCCGAGGTGCACAGGAACATCACTTGGATTGCGGGGGAGCTGGGAAAGAAAGGGGAACTTCCAACCTTTTTTAGGCACCTTGCGGCAGTGGAGCAGCAGGCGGCATTCTTAGGGACCGCCGGCTTCCTTAAAGGAAAAGTGGTCTCCTCCCTGCGCTCCAGGATGGACGGCCTCATGGAGCCCCCTCTGAAAATGAGGACTGTTGCTTCGCCGCATGCAGCAGCGAAGCTCAAAGCCTGAGGAAATAGTCCGCCAGCTTAACGAAATGCGTCGTGGCCCCCCTGTCTATTTCAACTATCTTTCTCCGTTCCAGCCTATTGAGCGCCATCGCGAGGCTGGATTTGGAAATCCCGCTTCCCCTCTCCAGCTCGTTCCTCCTGCACCTGCCTCCCTTTGAAACCAGGAAATCCACTATCGCCCTGTCGTTCTCGTTGAACGTCTCGTACATTTCCCCCTTTCCCTTGGTCATCGCGAGCGAAGGCTTCTTTTCCCCGCCCGGCGTTCCCATTCCCCTGTACAGGTAATACGCCGCTCCAAGGGCCGCTATCAGGGCCCCTCCGGCAATGAACGGCATGAAATCCGTCTCCTGGAGCGGAATCGCGCCCAGCGAATACTCCGCGTTTATCGTCCCGTTCCCGGCTTCCAGCACCACTATCCTGGAATCCTCCGCATGCACGTTCTCCGGCTGGGGGGTTATATTCCCGAGCATGGAATATGGGGGAAGCAATATCCTCACCCTGGCTCCCTTGGGGGGATTCACGGACAGGCTCCACCCCGCGTCCCCCTTGCTCGTGAGCGTGGACGTGGAAAACGAGAACGTCGCAAAGCCCCCCGAGATGACCGCCGCGCTGTTGTTGATTATCTCGTATTGCCCTCCCGCAATCCTGAAATTTGACGCGTCCGGGGGAAGGGGCACGCTCACCGTCTCCTCGCTGTTGAGGGATAGCGCAACGGACGCGGTTCCTTCCCTGTCCAGGTCAACCGTGTACGT
>JAKANX010000069.1 GCA_021823425.1 Microcaldota archaeon | reverse complement strand
ACTGCGAACGCGGGCGGCTCGGCCTCCAAGGCAGGGCACGCGCCCCAGTCAAGGAGCGAGCGTTTCGTCAACAGGCAGGTCGTTCCGCAGGTGGGCATAGATTCGGTGGAGGACAGCACGGGAATCCATTACCTTCCTGCGAACTGGAGCACTTTTGAATATGGCAACCTAACCCTGCACGCGAGCGCGTTCCATCCCGCCGGGATAAGCTATTCCTATTCCAATCTGAGCGACGCAGGTGGTGCGACGCTTTCGTTCAACGACACCTCCTTGGACGCGGCTTGGCCGGTTTCGCTTTTCGGGGCGTCCGGAAGCCAATACGCGGTCCGGGTGTGGGCCAATTCAACGTCCGGAAACGAGAGCTGGGAAGACCTCGCATTCTACGTGAACGACACGCTCGCGCCCGCGGTCGGATTGCAAAGCCCGCAAAATATCTCCTACGGCGTGGACTCCATCGGGCTGGACTTCACCACCATACATTCCGGGACGGGCATTTCCGGGTGCGTGTATTCCCTTGACGGCGCTGCCAACGTCACGCTTGCGGGCTGCGCGAACGCCACTTTGGCAGGAGTTTCGCAGGGGCCGCACGGCATAACCGTGTATTCCAACGATTCCGCGGGCAACACTGGCTCGGCCTTGGTTGTGTTCTACGTGGACAGCATGGCACCCCTATTGACAGTGGAAAGCCCTGCGAACGCAACTTACGGGGCCCTCATAATCGGATTCAATTACACCGTTTCCGATCCGAACATTGACTCGTGCTGGTATTCAGTGAACGGGGGAAGCAACACCACCATTTTTGACTGCGAAAATATCACCCTTTCAGGAATGGGGCAGGGCCAGCGCACGCTGCGGGCCTACGCGAACGACACGCTCGGGAACCTCAATTCCACTCCAGTTTCGTTCGTAATTGACACGGTCGCCCCCGCGGTCGGGGTGCAGAGCCCGCTGCCGGCGAATTACAATATCTCCACGGTTGATTTCAATTTCACGGCGCAGGACGGCTCGTCGGGCGTGGACGCCTGCTGGTACGCAATCAACGGTAGCGCGAACGCAACGCTTCCGGGGTGCGCGAACACGACGGTTGCTCCGGGCGACGGGAACCATTCGCTCAGGCTCTACGCGAACGATTCCGCGGGCAACACGGGCTCCGCACAGTTCATATTCGCGATTGACGCCGCCGCGCCCTCGCTTTCCATACTGTTCCCGGAGAACGCAACGCTCAACTCAACGTCGCCCGTGCTGAACTTCACAGTTGAGGACGGCGTGAGCGGAGTGAATTCCAGCTCGTGCTACTATTCATTAGATTCCGGGAACATCACCATGCTTCCGGGCTGCGCGAACGCCTCTCTTTCTATGGCTGACGGGGGCCACAATATTGAAATGTGGGCTTCGGACGACGCGGGCAACAGGGCGAAGTCGTCTGCGGCGTTCTACCTTGACGCGCATCCGCCGTCGGTCGCAATCCTCAGCCCCCAGAACGCAACCTACTCGGGCAGGAACGTCTCGCTCAACCTCGCTGTTTCGGACGGCGCCTCGGGCCTTAATCTGTCCTCCTGCGAATACGTCCTTGATAACGCCACGGAAAGCCTCGCAAATTGCAGCAACATCACGCTCGTGAACCTCGCTTACGCCGTGCACACGCTGATTGTGCGCGTGCGCGACAACGCGGGCAACCTCGGCTGGGCGAGCGCGCGCTTCACGGTTACATCCGGCTCCACCGGAGGAGGCGGGGGAGGCACCGAATGCAGCTACGTGTGGGCGTGCACGGGCTGGAGCCCCGTGGTTTGCCCGCAGGACGGAATCCAGGGTCGCGTTTGCGCGAATTCCGGAACGTGCACCGGAGCGGAGGGAATGCCCTCGCAGGAGAGGAGCTGCGCCCCTCAGTTCGTCCCCCCTGTGAATGCGAGCAACGAGACAAACGCCACTCGGCCCGCGAACGAAACCGGGCCGTATGTTCCCGCAGAGCTAACCCTTGAGCAGGGCGCAATCCTCGGAACCGGGGTGTACGGCCTGCTTGCAGTAGTTCCGGGAGGAAACGCGAGCGCACACCTCCTCGCCTTGGAGTGCGTTCCTCCGGGCACGTTCCCGATTGGCGAGGCGATATATTATCGCTGCTTCAGCCTCAACTCCACGCCTCCGGCGCACAACGCCACAATCAGGTTCAAGGTTGAGAAAAGGTGGCTGCTCGCGAACAACGTCCCGCCGGCGCAGGCCTACCTGTACAGGTTCAACTCCACGTGGGCGAGGCTTCCCACCTCGCTAATTGGCGACGACGCCGATTTCTACTATTTCGAGGCGCTAACGCCCGGCTTCTCCTATTTCGCGATTGCAGGAATTCCTGCGCCGTACGCTCCCAAGACGTGCCTCACAGAAGGGTGCGCAGTGGGCTATGCGTGCAAGCCTTCTGGAATCACTTACGCGTGCGTTAAAATACCGGGAATTGAGCCGCCTCCGTACGAGCCTCCTCCGGTGCAGCCGCCTGCTGGTCAGGACAACACAGGGCTGTGCATCGGCGCAGTTGCGCTCGTTCTCCTGGCGGCGGGCGCCGGCTATTACATGTACGGAAAGAAGGGGAAAAAGGCGAAATAGCGGACTGGATTGTTTTTAAACCTTTTCCATTAATATTAACCTGTTCTATTTTCAGTCTCCAGAAGGAGGCGAGCCAGAACGGCGTTTTCAGTTTCCAGTCGCCGACGATTCGGCGACTGTCTGTTTGGCCGATGCCAAACATGAAGTTCCGGGTTTTGAACGGCGAAACTCGAAACGCACGACGCGGAACGCACGTGGGCGAAATAGGTCGATAACATGCATGAACGGAAGGATTTGAACGATTTAATAGACAAGCTGCAGAAGCAGAAGAAGGGAGTGTGGAAGCGCACCGCCGAGCTTCTCGGAAAGCCGAGGCGCAGGCGCGTGGAGGTCAACCTCAGCAAGATTGAGGCGTACGCCCCCGAGGGGTCCACGGTGCTCGTTCCGGGCAAGGTGCTCGGCGCGGGAAGGATGAGCAGGAAGCTCACGATTGCCGCATTCTCGTTCAGCGAGGGCGCCAGAAAGGCGATAAGCGAGGGAGGGGCCAAGATAATAACCATAGACGAGCTCTTCGCGCAGAACCCGGAAGGCAAATCCGTGGTCATACTCATTTAGGTGATTATGATGATAGTTGACGGAACGAACATGGTCCTCGGGCGCCTGGCTAGCAACGTAGCCAAGAAGCTCATGAAGGGCGAGGAGGTGCACCTCATAAACGCGGAAAAAATCGTGGTCTCGGGAATACCCCAGAACACGGTGAACGATTACATGCAGAAGCGCAGGCTCCAGCAGAAGGCCACCCCGGAATATTCGCCGAAGTGGCCCAAGACGCCGAACCTCATGGTGAGGCGCGTGATAAGGGGCATGCTCCCGTTCAAGAAGGCAAAGGGCAAGGCTGCGTTCAGGAAGCTCAAGGTATACTCGGGCAACCCGAACCTCAAGGGCGACATGGTCGCGTTTGACGACGCCAAGAACGCGGGCTTTGCCAAGTACATGAGCATAGGCGACGTGTGCAGGCAGCTCGGAGCCAAGTGGTGATTCTTATGACTAACGAGGAAAAGAAGGTTGAGAAGAAGGCTGCTGAAAAGCCGGCCAAGAAGAAGGCCGAGAAGAAGGACGCGAAAGCCGAGCCGAAGAAGGAGGAGAAGCCTGTCCACGCCGAGAAGAAGGCGGAGGAGAAGCACGAGCACGCACACGAGCATGCCCATCCCCACCCTGCCCCGGAGGCAAAGGCCGAGGCGAAACCCGAAGCCCACGCGAAGCCCGCGGAGGCTCCCGCTGCCGCGCACGCTGCGCCCGCAGCGGAGAAGAAGCCCAAGAAGGCGAGGAAAAAGTCCAAGGCTGCTGTCGCGAGGGGAAAGAGGAAGGAATCAATCGCGAGGGCGACCGTAGTCCCAGGAAAGGGAAGGTTCGTATTCAACAGGGTCCCGTTCGACGTACTGCCCAACAGGTACATACGCGAAATCGTCAAGGAGCCGCTCAATTTCCTCGGGGCCGAGCTCGCCACCATGGACATCAAGGTGAACGTGCGCGGAGGCGGCCAGATGGGCCAGGCGCAGGCGGCGAGGACCGCGATTGCAAAGGCGCTCGTGGAATTCACGGGCAACGAGCAGCTCAAGAACACTTACCTGGAACACGACCGCTCGCTTCTTGTTGAAGACGTGAGGCGTGTGGAGCCAAAGAAGTACAAGGGACCCAAGGCAAGGGCCAGGTTCCAGAAATCGTACAGGTGACGGCATGGAATTTCCCGTAAGATGCTTCACGTGCGGCGCCGTAATCGGCGACCTCTACGAGGAGTACAAGAAGCTCTCCCCGCAGGGCACTGCCAAGGCGCTGGACCAGCTCGGCGTCACGAGGTACTGCTGCAGGCGTATGTTCGTCTCGCACGTTGAAATGAACGAAGTCATAAACAAGTACAACAGGTAGCCGCAGCGCGTTCCGCGGCTTGCGGAACGCTGGCAACCCGGAACCGGAACCGGGAAACATTTATTTGGGGGTGTGAGGTAACCTGGTATCCTGCAGGCTTGGGGTGTCTGTTATCTGAGTTCAAACGTTCCGTCCGCCTGCGGGCCGATTTTGGCCCTGGACGGGAACTGAAATTCTCAGCACCCCCAAATTTTTTCCACTCATTGTGTGGGCATCAAAATAAAAATGAAGGTGAAACTTATGGCAGAGGAAGGCGAAGAGAGGAAGAGCAGCATGCTCGTGAAGCAGGAAAAGTACCTTGAGGCCGGCATACACATCGGCACCAAGATGCGCACTTTTGACATGAAGGACTTCGTGTTCAAGACGCGCGACGACGGGCTCCACATACTGGACCTGCGCGAGATAGACAGGCGCCTGCGCGAGGCGGCCAAAATCATGGGCAGGTTCAAGCCCGAGGACGTGCTGGTGGTCGCATCAAGGACCTATTCCGGCAACGCCGCGGCCAAGTTCGCCTCCCTTACGGGAGTGAACCTCGTTAGGGGCAGGTTCGTACCCGGGACGCTGACCAACATAGCGCTCAAGGAGTTCAAGGAGCCCAAGCTCATTTTCATCTCCGACCCGAAGAACGAGAAAGAGGCGATAATGGAGGCAGCCAAGACCGGCGTGCCCGTAATCGCGCTCGCTGACACGGACAACGAAATCAAGTACATTGATTACGTGGTCCCGGCGAACAACAAGGGGCGCAAGGCGCTCGCGCTCATATTCTATATCCTGAGCAGGGAGCTGCTCATGGCGCAGGGCAAGATAACCTCCTACGACCAGTTTCAGTACGAGCAGTCCTATTTTGAGGAGCTCGAGGAGGTCAAGAAGGAGGCGCCCAAGGAGGCCGCCCCGGTTTCTGCCGAGGCCGCTCCTGCCGCGGGCAAAGAGGCTCCGGCATCCTCCTGATTAGCCTTTCTTTTCCCTTTTATTTCATTATCTTATTTCTATGTTTCTATTGTTTTATCCGTCTGCTCCTCAACCCATTTTTCAAAATAAGCCGCTGCGCAACCTGTTTCAAACCGCCCGCTTCCCTCACTTAATCCGTGAGAAGCACTGCGACTGCCAGCCCTCGTTGTCCACCTGCGCGCACTTTGCGGCGGTGAGGTTCGCGGCCTGCAGTATCACGTCGCCGTAGCAGTTGTACCTGAACGTTATCGTGGAAAGGTTCCCGCATGCCGCCGGCTGCTCGTACCTTAACGCGTAGTCGCGCAGGCACCCGTCCTTCGTTCCCACTGCGTACTGGTCTGTTATGTCAAGGCACCCGGTTATGTCCCCGCTCAGAAACGTGTAGTTCCTGTAGCAGTTCCACTTGTATTCTATGTCCACGTTCGCGCACAGTGAGGGCTGCTTCAGGCCCAC
>JAKANX010000068.1 GCA_021823425.1 Microcaldota archaeon | reverse complement strand
AGTTCCGCGAGGACAAATTCCGCGTCCTTGTCGCAAGCTCCATAGGCGAGGAGGGCCTTGACATTCCCGCCGTAGACGCCGTGATATTCTACGAGCCTACGCCCAGCGAGATAAGGAGCATTCAGCGAAGGGGCCGCGCAGGCCGCTTCAAGGAAGGCCAGGTCTACATCCTGATAACAAAAGGCACGCGCGATGAGTACTTCCACTGGGCATCTGTCAACCGCGAGAAGCGCATGAAGAGCATAATGGGCGGGATGCAGAAGAGCAGCGAGGAATCGGTTGGTGCGCCAGAAAAGAAGGAGCCCCCTAGAAAGAAAATAGAAACCGACGAGGGCGGGCAGTCCAAGCTACGCAGCTTTTTCTAATTTCCTCAAAATTTTCTGCTGCGCCTTTCCTCCGCCTCGGCCTTTGTAGTAATACAATCCCACGACCCCAATCACGAAAATGACGCTCAGCATCAGAATCGCATCGTAATTCACCCCGCTTCCCGCAGCCGAGACAATCTTCATCATCTCGTCGCTCGCCTTCAGGGATTTTACGCGCGCGCCGTCCTCCGCATATCCATCCAAGGAAGCCGCAAGCTCGGCAGCTTTCTTGTATTCCTTCTCACCCAACCTGCCTGCTGAAGACGAAACCATGGCCTTGGCCCCCTCAGCATTCCTCGCAGCAAGACCTTCCAGGTAATCCAGTGTTCCGCTCGCATTTTCCTGCACGGCACTGACCTTCACAGCCAGCTCCGCCATCGCGCTTCCATTCCCCCGTTTCATCGCTGCGTCCGCATCCCTCAGGAGCGCCGCGGCCCCAGCCTCGTCTACCTCGAAAAATCCCGCGAACCTAGTTCCCGAAGCTTCCGCTCGCTCAACCTTGTATTGCGCAAGCGTTTTTGACATCCCATCTGCCAAATCCCCGAGTTCGGACGCGGCAGCAGCCTTTTCCTGCGCCAGCTTGGCCATCATGCTTCCATATGTTTCCCCGAGCCCCGCGAGCGACGAAGCGAGCGCATACGCATCAGGCAGCGAATTGCTCGCCTCAAACTTGTTTGAAAGCGCCCTTATTTCCGGCAGCTGCCCGGTGAATTCCAGGTTTTCAACGCCGCAATCCAAATATCCCGTTTCCATGCGCCCTGTTTCCGCGCTCGCGTTCTTCCTGAAATCCCTCAACAAGGCGGGAATCCAACCATCGTCGTATTTTTCCAGGGTTAAAAGCCGCTCCTGCCCGACTTTTGCAGACGCGTTCGCAAGCAGCGCGTTAATGAAATCCCTCCTTGAAATGAGTTTTTGCGTCAGGGAATTAGCCTCCAGCCCGGAAGACAACGCTTCGTTGATTTCTTTCAACTCCAAATTCACGCTCCTGGTTATTGCCGAAGCCTGCGAATCCAGTTTTGCAGCAGCCGCGGCATCCTTCCTAATCTGCTCATTGGCGTCGCCCAGCCTGCCAATCGCAGTCGCCGTGTCATTCCTTGCAAGTGCAAGCTCCGCATCCCTGACTATTGCCAGCGCCTCGTCGCTGATATTCTGGCCCCTGAGGCGGATTATTTCCCCTGCCGCATAAACGCTGCTGTTGTCCAGATAGTAGCTGATTTCCACCTTCGCAGCCCTTCCTGCCAACACCTTGCCCACACTCACGAGCAATCCGCCAGGAACCGCGGCGCTTCCGACCTTCTCGCCGCTCATGCTGATTGCCTGAACCCCGCCTAGGAGCGTGCTTTCCGGCAGCGGCGCGAAGAACCTCACGGAATCCAAATCCATCGACGGAGTAATCGCGACTTGGTACTTGGAGTACGTGCGCGCCCCAACAGCGTTCGTCGAATTCGCGTAGGTTTCCTGCGTGTAAGCGCCTGCAGCGGAGTATGACGCCTTCAGCTGGTGGCGCCCTTCGGAAACGAAGCTTGCTGCATAAGCGTTGGAAATCGCAACCACGCTTCCATCCACAGAAACTCTTTCCCATGCAGCAGGCGTGTAAAAGCCGAACAGGTCCGAGGCAGCATCCACAGACCTCGCCTCTTCCACCCTTGCGCTTCCATCCTCGTATGCATCGGCCTTCACGGAAATTGTGCCGGCAACGGTCCTGAGTACCGTCGTGTTCTTCTCAAAAACGAAGCGCGCTGTTCCTGAAGGTTCCAGCTTGCTTATGTAAAGCGCCATCTTTCCGTTTGTATAAGCAGCGCCCCTAAGGTTATCCCCTCCCAAAACCGCGTCCTGCGCGTAGAACCCTACCGGGCTCTCGGCGTCGGCGCGCACGTTTTGCGCGGTATAATTTACCCCGTTCCTGACCGAGACCTCAAGCCTTGAAAGTGAAGGCCGATCCAGCGAAGCGCGCTCAGCGAAGAATTCCGGCCTAACATCAAGGTATTTTCCCATCTGCGCCATTATGCTCCTGATGCTCTGGCTTTTCGCGGCTGCGTATGCGCCAGAGAGGGGTTTCAAGTTCCCTATCGCGTCCGGATAAACCACCGTCCCCCCGGAAACAAACCCGCGCTCGGCTTCCACCAAGCCCGCCTTAACGTCGTCGCAATCAAAGCCGCACAGCCCGATTAGCCTGAAATCCTCCGCCCTCTCGCCCTCCAAATACGAATATTTTTTTCGCGCGCTCGCGCTTGCAGAGTCAACGATTTGTGCGCATCCTGCGAGCAATCCGCTCGCGTTCGCGTTCAATTCAAGCGCCGCAAGCTCCGCCTCCTCATAGAAGACGTCCACCCCGTCGCGCTTTGCGCCTTCAAGCACCGCACGCGCGTACGCGCACGACCCACTGGAAGTCCAGTTCGCGCTCCTTTCGCTTTCTGGAGTCGTTTCATACGCCTGCTTTGCATATTTTAGCGCGAGAGCGAAATTCTGGAACCTAAAGCCCACCCTCGTTTCCCTGGTCCCCGCGGCAATCTCTTTTTCCGCAGCGGCGTATAATGCCGCCCCCTGCTCGGTCCTGCCTCCTGCGGCGAACTTCTGCTCCACCTTCGCGAGCGCGTCCCTTGCCCGTTTTTCGTAATCCAATGCAACCGTTTCAGCGTCGCCTTCTGCTGACGCGAAGTCCGCGCTCGCCTGCGCCGCAAGGTATTTGGACTGCTGGAGCAAAATTATGGATTCCCTCAAATAGCCTTCCCTCTGGTAAGAGTTGGCGAACCTCGCGGCGCTCCGGTTCCCCTTGGCAGCAGCGAGCTTCTCGTTTCCCGCTTCCACATTGAGCCCCACGCCCGCCTGCCCGCTTCCCACTACGTCCCCGAACATCGGGCTCGCCCGCACGAGTTCCAAGCCCTCGGAAGCGGCCTTCCCTGATTCAGCCTCCGCCCCTGCAAGCGCGAAATCAGTCTCGTTGGAAAGGACGTCGTGCACGCGTTTTGTCTTGTTGAGCTGGGTTTCAACCTGCGTTTCCAGCCCAATTGCCTTGGCAATTGCGCCGCTCCTGTTGTTGCCCATCGCGTTCATGAGTTCGGCGAACGCTATTTCAGGCACCGCACCATCCACGTTTTGCGCGTCGCGTTCCAATCCCTCCCTGATGAATTCAAAATCCGCGAATTCCGCCCCGCCATTGCCATCGAGCGCCGAAAAAAGCAGCGACGCGTTCTCGCAAGCCTCATGGCCCTCCACGTCAGCCCCGCATGCGCCGCAGAAATCCGCGGCATCGTACTTCGTCGCGAGGGAAAGAGTTTCTTTATTCAATTCGCCCGCGCGTTCCCCGAGCGCGTCCAGAGCCCCGTTCATCCCGCCCTTCCATCCGTTGGAATAATTCCCTGAAAAAAGCCGTTTCGCGATGTTGTACCGCGCATCCCCGTACCACGAGCTGGCGCAGCCTTCCGCGCCCGCATTCTCGTAGCAAGTGCAATTGGCTATTCCAAATGCCCCGCAGGTTTTTCCCACGTCCATCGCATATGGGAGCAACCCGTAAGCAGCGTATTCTTCCATGCGCACGCGGGCCCACTCCGCCTCCGCATAGCCCCGTTTGGCAGCTTGCGTTTCGTTGGTTTCAAGCCGGGGGTCCAGTTCGCTGAAATTCAGCCCCGTAAGGCTCTTATGCAGCGTTCTCTCGTCCCAAGCAGCGGGGAGCGCAGGGGAAAGGAAATAATCAACCGTGTCGGCGCCTTCGCCCCATTCATAATCCGTGTCCCAAGGCCGCTCAAAAGTTTGCGGAAATCCGCCTGATGCAAACGAAGCCAGAATTAGCAAGCAAAGCCCAAAACCCATTTTTTTGAGCATATTTTTATATAAAAAGCAACGCATATAAACTTGCCTGTCCCGGAAATCCGGGCTTGGAAACGTCGGCAGGACCCAAAACCCAGAACCCGAAACGGTCAGCGGTGAGAAGAAATTGGGCTGTCGTCGCCTGCCGGCGACTTCTTCCCAATTTTTCCATTCGCGAAACTAGGTGACGAAGACGGGATACAATAAGGAAAAATTGGGCCCGCGGAGATTTCCAGTTTCCTGTTTCCAGTTATTGAAAACCGAAGAACATGAATTCCGCTTCCCGTTTAGGGGGGTTTGGGCGGTGTCGGACTAAGGGGGCGCTCCCCCTTGGGCTGACATTTGAACTCCGAACCTATGGCTAGCTCAGACAGTCATCTAATATCCGTGTATTAGAGGACGCCGTATAAGACCATCGCTCTAACCTGGATGAGCTACGGGCCCATAAGTAGGAATATTTATGGGAATAAGGATTTTAAAAGGTGGTTCCCCGCCATGAGATTCGGGGCTGGAAACCATTTTAAATATCCGCAAACGAGTTAATGCCGATGGCAGGAGATTCGTTCAAGTCCTTTGCGAACCGCGTGATGCATGCACTGCGAATGGGCAGGCTGGGCGAGAAGGACGTCGGGACGGTCAAGCGCCTCCTCCTGAAAACCGAAAAGAAGAACCTCATCCTGTCAAGGGCGATACTCTCCACGCTTTCGGAGGGCAGCCAGAGCGAGGAGGACGTGAAGCGCTTCGCCCACCTTCTTGACTTGGCGAACAGGCGCATAGCCGAGGAAAAGGAGCCGTTCGCCGGCGAGGAGAGGAAGGAGCTGGAGGCGATGTTCGGCCGCCACTCGCTTTCCGCAAAGGCGGCGAGGAACTTCACCCTCCGCCTCGACGAGCTGCTCGCCATGGAGCTGCGGTCCCAGATGGAAAAGGAGCCCGTGGTGCCCAAGAAGCACGAAACCCACGTTCGCCACGAGGAGAAAGAAAAGCTCCTGCACTGACGATTTTATGAAGCTGAAACTTACCCCTGAATTGTCATACCTCATCGGCATCTGGTCCAGGCGCAGGTGCGCCGACGGGCTGGGCATAGAGGCCAGCAAGGACGTGCAGGAGATATTCACGCAGCAGGTCTTGGAGCAGAAGCTCACCGAGCCGGACAAACTGCTCACTGGCGATGGCAAGGTCTTCTTCTACCACGGGAAATTCCGGAAATTCTTCCAGGAAATAGAGCAGGACAAGCTCGAGCGCTACAAGTACATAAACGAATATTCGGCGAACTATTTCGCGGGCTCCTTCGACGCCGCAGGGGGCATAAGCGAGAACGGCGTCGTCTACCTGGAGCGCTTCGGCAATTCCGACGAACTTTTATTGTCGAGGCTCGGCTTTCCCCCTAGGAGGATGGAAGGCAAGCTGGTAATCGGCAGGCCGAAGGCGTTCCTCGCGTTCATCAAGAACTACACGAGGCTCTTTTCCAAGCACCCTGTGATGGAGATGCTCCGGAAATCCTCCAAGAAGAAGGCGGATTAGATGGAGGAATTCACCGTCCGCACCGCAGCCAAATGCGAAGTGCTTGACGTGACCCCGCAAGTCTGCGCGATGATGAAAAAGTCCGGGAACGCGTGCCTGGTGCACGTTCCCCACACCACTGCCGGGATTACGATAAACGAATTCGAGCCGAACATACGCGCCGACTACGCGGACTTCTTCACAAGGCTCGCGCCCCCTG
>JAKANX010000067.1 GCA_021823425.1 Microcaldota archaeon | reverse complement strand
GCCGGAGCCCAAGAAGGAATACCTCATGTCCAATCCGGACGACTCAATCTACATAGGGAAGACGAAGTGGCTCTCGGTCCCGGTTTTCTGGGACTACCGCAAGCTAATCAACCCTCACATAGCGATAGTGGGAATTACCGGGAGCGGAAAATCCTACCTCGTAAAGACGTTCATCACCCGTTCTTCTCTCATTTGGAACACGAACGCGATAATCCTGGATTGGGCAGGCGAATACGGGAAGTGGGTGAAGCAGGCAGGGGGAACGATAATAGATCTGAGCAAGGAGCGCCTCAACATTCTAGATTTGGCGGGAATGAGCAGCGGAGAGCGCGTGAAGCAGATAATCTCCTCGCTTGACATACTTTCAAATTTGCAGAACTTCCCGAACGAGCGCGAGGAGATAGAGGCCGCGCTGGAGGCAGTTTATGCGAAAACAAGAACCCCGAAGCTTTCGGATGTGCTCGCGTTCCTTGAAAAGAAAAAGAAGCCCAAGGCCGCGCGCATGGTCCGCAGGCTCACCATGCAGGGCACGGACTTCTTCTCGGGCTCGAGCACGCTCCAGCTCTCGCGCCTTCTAGACTCCGGGCTCGTGTGCATAGACCTCCACGGGCTTCCGAGCGAGGAAATCCGCTCGCTCGCGGGGCTCACAATCCTCCAATTCATAAAGGAGAAGATGCGCAGGGAGGACGTGCAGGATGAGAAGGGGATAAGGCTGCTGGTCGTGCTGGACGAGGCGTGGAAAATCGCGCAGGACGAGCGCAGCGACGTCATAACTATAATCCGCGAAGGGAGGAAATACAACTTCGCCCTCATCGTGGCGAGCCAGAACCCCAACGACATGCACAAGACGATTTTTTCCAACGTGGGCACGATGTTCATACTGCGCCTCGTGCTCCACGAGTTCCGCAAGTACGTGCAGTCCTCGCTCAACTACTCCAACTACATAGACGGGGAAATATCCAAGTTCGGCGTGGGCGACGCCGCGATGCACATGATTTTCTCCGAGAAGCACGCGAAGTCCCAGACTTTCCTGCTGCAGAAGATAGACGGCGAGGCGCCTCTTTTCATATTCAGGATAAAGGGTGGTAAGATGGACATAGAGATTGAGCGCGAGCAGTTCATGCGCGCCCTTTACGAGCTCGGGCTGAACGACGACCAGATGACAATCGTGCGCGCGGCGTTTGAGAAGGGCGACGGCACGCTCTCCGGGACCAAGATAGTGGAGATGCTGGAAACATTCGGCTATTCCAAGGCAGCGATGATATCCTTCCTGCGCCAGCTCGGCGTCCCGGAAAAGAGCATAATAGAGATGTTCTCGCTCGCGCGCAGGAAGAAGGCGGCGCGCGGGGTCGCGGACATAGTTCTTGAGGAATGATATCATGGAAAATTCCGTCGGCGGCCCGACGGAAATTCCATAAATTTATGTGCATGACGAGGTGAAATTTATGGACGAGGCTGCAATAACCCTGAAAGGAAAGGCGCTGCGGAATTTCGAGAAGCTCTCGGACCAGTTCGCGGGCCTCGGCTTCACGACCGTGGATTCGGGAAGCGGAAGGCTTTCCCTGGAGCGCGTAGAGACATCGGACCTCAAGGGGCGCTCGCACCATTTCTACCGCGCCACGTTCTACCCGGACAAGCTCGTATTCACATATTCGCTGGGAATGAACCGGAAGAAGCGCGACCTAGAGGCGCTCGCCACCCTCATGAACATGATAAAGGTCGCGGAGAAGCACTACGAGGTGGACGCAGGGGACCTGCACGCGCCGATTGCCGCGGTGCTCAACGAGGCCCGCGCGCTCGTGGATTCCGAATCCTACGCCACGGTGCAGCAGCTCTCCGAACTTGAGGAGAGATACTATTCTCTCGAGAAGAAATACAAGGATCTCGTGCTCTCCAGCGAGCAGAACGCCCGCATACTCCTGGAGTGCGAGAAGAAGAGGGACGAGTACGCCTCGCGCATGAAGGAACTCGAGGCGATGAGCGACGACGCGCTCGTGCAGGAGATCTTCAAGTGGCTCAAGACGCACGCGGGCGAGATAAACATAGGCCATTTCGCCAAGTCCTACGGCATCTCAACCGCGCGCACTGAAGAGGGCCTGGAGCACCTGCTCAAGAACGGCTACATCAGGAAGAGGGCCTAAGGCGCGTATTTTTATTCCTTGTTTCCCTATTCTGGGCATGGGAGGGCGGGCCGGGAAAAAATCCCCATCCAAAGCGGGCAAAACCACTAAGCGAGCCCCGCGCCCGGCGAAAAAAGCTGCGGCGAAAGCGCGCAGCCCCGCAAAAGCCGCAAAGCCCCGCGCCGTTTCAAAAAGAAAGCTCCCGGCGCGAAAAATCGTTGAAAAGCCAGCGCCCGCAATGCCCCCGGAACCGGCCATTTTGGCGCCGGAACCGGAACATTCGGCTCCTGCGGAACCCGAAACCAAAAAGCCCGAAGGCGAGGGCGAGCACAGGTTCATCATCCTGAAGAATTATCCGGAATCAAGGCACTTTGAGATAGTGCGGAAGGAGCGCAGCCTGCTCGAGCGCGTGTTGGGGCAGCTCGGGCTCAAAAAAGGGAACCAGGGTTGATTTGATGAAGGTTTTGCTTGTCGGCAACGGCGCGCGCGAACACATAATCGCGGAGCAGATAGCGAGGAGCGCGGAGCTCTATTCAATAATGGGCAAGAAGAACCCCGGAATAGCCAAGCTGTCCCAGAAATTCTACGTGGCCGACATAACGAACCCCGAGGCGGTCGGCCTGTGGGCGATAAACCAGGGGATAGACCTCGCGTTCGTGAGCCCTGACGCGGTCCTCGCGGCAGGAGTGAGCGACGCGCTGGAGAAGGCCGGCATACCCATCGCATCGCCGGTGAGGGCCGCGGCGCGCATAGAGTGGGACAAGTCCTACGCGCGCAACCTCATGAAAGACTATAGCATAAAAGGCTCGCCAGGCTTTGAAATCGTGAAGAACGAGAGGGACGCGGTAAGGGCGCTCAAGGACTACGGCTGGCAGGTCGCGATAAAGCCCATCGGCCTCACCGGCGGAAAGGGCGTTAAGGTTTCCGGCGACCATTTCAACGACGAGAAGGGCGCGATGGACTACGCGCGCGAACTCCTCAAGAAGGACGGGCAGGCGCTAATTGAAGAGAAAATAGAGGGCGAGGAGTTCTCCCTCCAGCTCTTCTCGGACGGCAAGAAAATCTCGCTCATGCCCCCCGTGCAGGACCACAAGCGCGCCTACGAGTACGACCAGGGGCCGAACACCGGAGGAATGGGCTCGTACACCACCGGGAAACTGCTTCCCTTCATGCGCGAGCAGGACTTGGAGGACGGAAGGCAGATTTCCCAGGCCGTGGTTGACGCGCTGCGCAAGGAGGACGCCCAGTTCAAGGGCGTGCTCTACACCCAGCTCATGTGCACCCGCGGCGGCGTGAAGCTCATAGAATTCAACGCGAGGTTCGGGGACCCGGAGGCGATGAACGTGCTCTCGCTCCTCAAGACGCAGTTCGTTGAAGTTCTCACGTCAATTGCGGACGAGACCCTAAAGCCCGCGACGTTCGCGGAAAAGGCGTCAGTAGTGAAATACCTCGTGCCGTCGGGCTACCCGGACAAGCCGGTCCCGGACAGCGAGATTTCCATAGACGAGAAGAGGATATGGGATTCTGGCGCCAAATACTACCACGCATCCGTGTACGAGAAGGGCGGAAAGATTTTCACAACCGGCTCGCGCGCAATCGCAGTGGTCGGAGTGAACGATTCCCTTGAGAGCGCGCAGGAAAAGGCCGAGGACGCGACGCGCTACGTTTCGGGCCCCCTCTGGCACAGGAAGGACATAGGCTCCAACTCGCTGGTCCAGAAGCGCGTGGAGCACATGAGAAGGCTGCGGCCATGAGCCGGTTCCCAGTTTCGGGTTCGCAGTTCCGCGCCTCGCTCATTTTCGCGCTTCTTGCCCTCGCCCAGCCCGCGTTTTCCGAGCCCGGCACCATGAAGGCCCTTGTTGAAAAGGAATGGCTCATTACCGCGAACGGCACGCTGGAGAACGTTTCCCTGGACGGCTTCTTCCTGGTGAACAATTCGTGGCAGCGCGTTCTCACGCTGGAAACCAACGGAAAGCCCGTGTACGACGGCCAGCTCATAAAGATATACTATTCCGAGGCATACCCCCCCGGGATCCGAGAGGTGTACGCAAGGAGCGAAGTTGAAATTGCATACACGCCGCTTTTCCCGGACGACGCCCCCGTCCCGATGTCCCCGATTCCCGCTTACGGGCCCTCCAACTACACGCCCGAAATAAGGGCGCAGGCCGAATCCCTCGCAATCCCCAATTCGTCGCTGGAAACCCTCGCCGCGCTCACCGCGTGGGTGCACGACAACGTCCGGTACAACATCAGCTATTTCGGCAACAGCATACCCGCGTCCGATGTTTTCATAAAGCGGCAGGGCGTGTGCACCGAATATTCCCATCTCCTTCTGGCGATGCTCAGCTCGCTCGGAATAAGGTCCAGGTTCGTTTCGGGCTACGCGTACCAGAACGGAACCTACCAGCCGCACGCGTGGGTGGAGGCGTTCATCGCAGGCAAGCCCGTCCCGGCGGACGCGACGTTCGGCGAGGCCGGCGCGCTCTCGGCCGGCCATATTGCGATGTTCTATTCCGACGGCTTCCTTTCCGAAGGGAAAGTGGACCAGTTCTTCGGCCAGAACAGGAGCGAGGCCTTTGACTTCGTGAACGGAAGGGGCGAGGGCGATTTCGGCCTTTCGGTGAACATTTCCATTTCCCCTTCCGAGGAGGGCGGTTTCGGCCCGGCCGCGCCCATAAGCTACGTGTTCAGGAGGGAAACCGGCGGCCTCGAAGTCACGGTGTCCAATCCTTCTTCCAGCTACGCCCTGCTCACGTACTCGTTTTTCGCCCCTCCAGGGGTTTACGGGAGCGAGAGCCGCATAATCGTCGTGCCTCCGAAGGGCACGCTCACCCGTTCCTATTCCCTTAACTCGTCAACCATACAGGAGGGCTACATATACACCATTCCCTTCCTCGCGAGCGTGCAGGGAAGCGAGCTCAACGCGAGCGTGAAATACGCCTCACAGGCAGCGCCGGGCGCCACAACGGGAACCGGCGCGGATGCCGGCAGCGGCTGCGCCCCGCTCTTCATCATGCCCGCGCTGCTCGCCGCAGCGCTCGCATCAAAATACGCGTTTTGACTATTCGCTCTCTATCCTTGGCGCGAGGAAATACTTCACTTCCGAGCCGAGTATCTTGTACTCGACCTTGAGCGGCTTGTCCGTCTCAATGTAAAGGGTAATCACTTCGTTGCCCGGGCTCGCCCTGGTTATGTCCTCGAGGTACTGGAGCGGGAAGGTGGCCTTCGCGTCCACGGCAATCTTCATCTCCGCGATTTCCGCGCTGTCCTTCTCGAATTCCGCGCGCACGTCCCCTGAATCGCCCCTCACTTCCGCGACGAACTGCCCGGCGGCGAGCGAGAGCCTTATGTGCGAGCTCACGAGCTTGGCGTCCTTGAGAACCTCCTTGAACGAGTCCGCGTTTATCTTCACTACGTTCTTGACGTCTATCTTGGGCTCCTTCTGCATGCCCTCGCCTATGTCCAGTATCGGAATCTTGAACGTCCTCTTCTTCTTCTCGCCCACGAACCTGATTACGAACCTGCCGTCCTCCACCCCGAGTTCGGCCTTCTCGCCCCTGCTTCCGCGCGAGAGCACGCTCGAGAGCTGCTCTATGTCCAGCCCGATTTTCTTCTCCTCGTCCACGCTGTATTCCAAAAAGCTCTCCTTGGGCATGGTGAACGAAATCATGGAGATCTGGGACGGGTCCATCGCCTTGAGGTGGAGCCCGGCCTTGGTTATCTCGAAAACGCCCTCCTCAATTTCTACGAAGGGATTAAAGAAGAAGAGGAACTGCAACTGATGCCACTTTATAAGGCTGAAGAAGACATGGATTTTATGATTGAATTATTCAGAAAAACCATACTCGACGATTCAAAAAACATTGCCCTTATA
>JAKANX010000066.1 GCA_021823425.1 Microcaldota archaeon | reverse complement strand
CCTGATGGGGGAGTCGCAGCTGCTCGAGCTACTTTCCACGAACAGGAATTCCGCGCCCTACACTGCTGCATTCCTAGAGCGCAGGCTCTACAAGCAGGCTTATTCGCTCCGCCCCGAGCAGCTTGGCGATAATGTTGAAAAAACCGAGAAGGAACTGGGGAAGCGCGCCGGCTGCGAAGTCCTGCTGGACGTGGCCCCGAACTTCTTCAAGCTCTCAGGCTTCAAGGTGAGGATGCACGGCGGCAAGCCGCAGGACATAGGCGAAATTTCCGGGCTCGTGCGCGCACTCGCCTCGGCTGAGGAGTCAAGGAAGAAGGTTCTGGTGCTGGCTCCCGCTTCGCACAGGGAAAAAGCAGAGAAAATCTGCGCCTCCTTCTTCAGGTAGCGCTGGGGAAGAGCCTGTCGGCCACCTTCACCACGAAGATGAAGACCAGCGCGAGCGCCAGTATCACCTTCGGGCTGACCTTTATGCCCTCGAGTTCCATGTTCGAGCCGACGCCCAGTATTCCGGCGCTGCTCATCGGCATCATAACTTTATTGCTAGCCATTTCAATCAGCTTTTAACATCGTGGTTTTTCTGTTTTCAGTTTCGGGTTTCGAAACGCCTCGCGTTTCCGGTCGGGGCTCCGTCCTGGACAGAACGCAAAACCCGCAACTGTAAACCCATTTGCCCGCCAACGTTTATAAAGTTTGATTAGGTTATACCCGCATGGCAGTTCAAATCGTAAGGACCATGGAAATAGACGCCAAAAACCCCCTGATCCTGGTGGGCTTTCCCGGCGTGGGCCTTGTGGGCAGCGTCGCTACGTCCTATTTCGTGGAAAAGGGCGGCTTCAAGATGGCCGGATACGTCACGAGCGACGAGTTCGCCCCCCTTGCGGCAATACACAACTACATGCCGCTGCCCCCTGTCCGCATTTACTACTCAAAAGACAAGAACATGGTCGTTGTGCTGAGCGAAATCGTGGTTCCCGTGGCGGTCTCCAACGAGATGGCGCGCACGATACTGGACTTCGCGAAAGCCCTCAATAGCCAGAAAATCATCTCGGTTGGCGGAATCTCGCTCAAGGAGGCCGAGGGCGCCGTTTATCTTGTCGGGAATACGAAAAACGAGGTTGACGGCCTCATCAACAAGAAAATAGGCAAGAGCATAAAGGAGGGCGCGACCACCGGCGTAACGGGGACGTTGCTCGCGATGGGCAGCGTGACCGGCTATTCCATACTCGCGGTGCTCGCAGAGGCCAGCCCTGACTTCGTGGACCCCAAGGCCGCGTCCAACGCTTTGCAGGCGCTATCCAAGATTATAGACGTGCCGATAAACACGCTTGAGCTCGAGAAGGAGGCGCGCGTGCTCGCGCAGGGCGCGAAGGAGAGCGCCATAAAATCAAAAGCCATGGGCAAGAAGAGCGGGCCCTCAGGAGGAATGTATGGGTGATTTTTCACCTTTTTTTACTTCCTTTTTCATTTACCTTCAAATATTCCCGGATGGTCGGAACATATTTTCCAAAAATTTTCCAGTTGTTTTCCCACTTGGGGTTTAAGTCTTCAGGATAAAACCTTCGTTCCCAATTATTAGTTCCGTGTGCCGCATGTTTCACACATGCTTCCCCGACGTCCGATTTTTTCGCTATCCAGAATCTAGGGGGCTCGTTTTTTTCCGGGTCCCCCAACCAAACAAAAACAACATAGTGGTTATCACTCGCGGTTTTCCATTCTTCTGCGCTATCCTCGAGAATGAAGCTTTCTGACCTGGTTGGGTGGCAAGCCTTTACTTGGACGTACCCTAAAGAATTTCCCGGCTTATCAGCTATCAATATGTCGTCGTCCGAAAAATTCTCGGGCAACAGCACATTTGGAATTCCTCTTTTCGATAATTCGGCGGCAACGAATAATTCACCCGCGTGACCGCCTAATTTTTTTATCCATTGCGGTGTTTTCATTTTTTTGCCCCGAAAGTTTATTTGCAGGGGGTAGGATTTGAACCTACGAAGACGCTAGGCCACAGGATCTTAAGTCCTGCGCGATTGACCGGGCTCCGCCACCCCTGCACCATATCCCTTTCTTTTTAAAAAAAAGAAAGGTCTGAGGTTTTCACCCCAAATAAAAACCAATACTACAATAAACAATATTGCTAATCTTGCTTAAAAATAGGATTATTTCTTCTGCTCGGCCTTGGAGATGTCCGCGCTCTCGGCCTCGGATAGCTCCTTCATGAACTGCTCCTCGCTTATGAAAACGTAGTTGGCCTTGGAGAATTTTTCGAAGAACCTCTTCTGCTGCTCGTTCTTGTATGGCGCCTTCACGAACATGCCGACGCCTTCCCACATGCCGAACCATCCTATCGGGGTCAGGAGTATGGCCGCGACCTCCCGCACGTGCGAGCCGGTGAAGACGTCGCCGGAGAATAGCGTGACGATGAGCACCAGGGAGCCTATCGCGAAGTACATCATCCCGGTGCGCTTCATGTTCTGGATGTCCACGTCCAGGAGCCTTATCTGCACCTGGAAATATTCCTTTAGCCTCTTTTTTATGAGCGCCTCTATCCTGGCAGAGCGCATCACTTCGGGCACGGAGAACCTCATCTCTATGTCCCCCTTGCTCGTCTCCACGTACCTCTTCTGCATCTCCTTGATGAAGTCGTCGGAGAGTATGCGGTGGTCGTAGGCCGAGGGGTCGAAATCGGAAAATATGTCGTCGTAGGTGTCCAGCGCTATGTGGAGCAGGTTGAGGAACGAGGAAGGCTTCTTCTCCTCGATTTTTTTCGAAGGGATTATGTCTGCCATGCCAGGATAACTCTCGCCTTGTTTAAAAGTCTAGCCCCCCTGGGCCTGCTGTTCGTCGAGGCGCTGTCCGTCCGCGTCCATCGCCACCAAGTTGACTGCGAATTCCTTTACGAAATAGCCCATCAGCGGGTCCGACAATATCCGTTCGCGCATCTCCTCGGTCTCCTTTTTCGTCCTGCCCATCACCACCCACTCCAGCAGTCCGAGGTGCTTTATTCCGAAGAAGAATCCGGCTATCTTGTACGGGCCGAACGTGGTGAAATAGTCCGGGAGGTTCATGCTGCCGATTGCGAACACCTGCCCAGCGGAGTACGATTCTGTGCCGTAGAAATTCTTCACCGCGGTAGCGCGCGCCTGCTGTATCGCGGAATGGTGGAAGAGCCCGAGCACCGGGTTCTGCCTGTCCGTGTGCGCCTTGTCCTGCGCAAGCCCCTTGAGCCGCACGGACTCGTACACCGAATCCAGGAACGTGTTGAGGTGCGTGTTCCCGTCCACCCTGAAATACTCGTTTGTCCTATAATTCTTCACGCCTGCCGTTATGTTTATGCCGAGGTTCGCGAACGTGGGGTCGGAGTCCAGCGCGCGCCTGAGCACCTTCTTCTGCTCGTACGCGTGCGTCCTAATGTTCACTATGCTCTTGACCCAGTTGCCCGCAATCGTGCCGTCGTGGCCGTAGGCCTGCTTCATGAGGTTCTCGAAGTCCTGCTCGGTCTCCATCTTTATCTGCTTGCGCTTGCCCTTGAGCCCGTACTCCAGCACCGCCTTCTTGCGCAGCAGCATCTCCTCTATTTCAAGTGCGACCTCCTGCGCTCTCGCCATCCCGCAGTTGAACGGCGACTCCAGTATCTCTATGTCGTGGTAGCTTCGCGTGGAGCGGCTGCGCCCCGCCTTGAGGACCGCGTTCCCGTGCGTCGCCACGTGCACGAAGATGTCTATTGGGACCCCGGACTTGTAGTAATCGTAATATTCGCGCATCTTGACCTGTATCTGCGCCTTTATCTCCGCGATGATTTCGGGCGTCATGAACGTGCCCGCGACCGACATCCTCTGGAAATCTATGAGGGTGCCCTCGCCCATCTTGAGGTCCATCTGCTCGCGCAGGGAATTGTTGAAAGCGGCTGAAATGTCCCTCGCGTCCGCGCAGCCCACCGCTATGTGGAGCTCGACTTTCTTAACGCTGCTGTCCATGCTCCCACCTCCCGGACTCTATTCGTCAAAAAGGGTTAAAAATGCGAGCAGGAAGCCCCAGGAGCTAGACTTGAACTGTTCAAGAAGCACCAACCTCAGATGAGGATGAGAGACCTTCTGAGTCGAGGTATTTTTAAAGAGAGCTACGAGGTAAAATAATTAAAATAGTTTAATTATATGCTTTATAAACTGAATAATTAAACAATCCAGCGGAGCGTAAATAATAGTTTAATAGTAAAGTATATAAACTAAACAATTGTATTATTAGCATGGCAGAAGCGAAGCAGGGCATTCCAGAATTCGACGAAATAAACCTCGAAGAATTGCTCAAAGCCCAGGAAGGAGAATATTTTGATCGCACCCGAGGCGGGCAGGACAACATCGGCAAGGCTATCGCTGCCTTCGGCACGAAGAACGGCGGAATTCTCCTTGTCGGCCAGGAAGACCTCAAGCAGGGCGGTAAGATTTTCGGTTTAGTCGAGGTCGAGTTCCAGCAAGAATTTTCCAACGCAATCGCGAATGTGCGTCCAACGCCGTTAACCCAACAGCGGATTGTGGAATACAAAGACCTGAAACTCGCCATTATCCGCATCCAGGATGCAGGGGCGCTCAGGCCGTGCTCGTACAACGGCGTTTACTACGAGCGCAAAGGCGATACCAACCAGCGGATTTCCCCGGAAGAAGTGAAGCGTTATCATCTCCTTCACGGCCTAGCTAATCCAGAGGATATGCCAACGCACGCAAAGAAATCGGATGTCGATGAGGCCGAGCTCGAAACGTACTCGGAAATCATCAAAAAGAGCAAGGAAAACCTGCTTCAGTCAGTCCTTTCGGAAAAGGGGTTTCTCACCGTCCGGGGCGTGGTCATCTTATCCAAAAAACCCGATGATTACCTGGAAGGCGCTTTCGTGGAGGTTCAGCGCTATGACAGCGTAATGGGCTCGCCACCAATCCCAATTGGTCCATCGGTGAAAATATCCAAGCCTGCCCGCCAGTTGATCGAGGAAACAACAAGGATAATCGAGCAGAACCTGCCCGTAAGCAGGGTTTACGAAGGAGCGAAAATGATTCAAAGCCCTGCCATTCCCCTGAGCGTAATACGCGAATCCATAACTAATGCTGTCTCCCATAGGAATTACCATAGCCACGAGCACATACGTGTCCGGATCTACGCTGACGGCTTTGACATCAGCAATCCCGCAGCCATAACCCCGAGGATGTGGGAGGACATATTATCCATGCAGACAACCTACCATCCCAATGAAGGCATCTACACGTTCCTTAACCCGGCTTTGCTCTACGAAGGCAAAGGAGAAGGGATATGGAAGATAAAAGGCGAACTGGCGAAATTAGGCAAGGCTGCGCCGGAGTTCAAGGTCATTGGAGAAGCCCCCTCGGTTTTCTACGTCCGCATAACATTATCCCCTGCCAAATCCAAGGATGTGAAGCGGCAGAAGTTGGAGGCGCTTATTTCAAAGAAGAGCGAGATAACCACTTCTGAAGTAATGCGCTACCTGAAGGTTTCCAGGGTTACCGCTATCCACATGCTAAACGAGCTCGCTTCCCAGAATAAGCTTGAGCACAGTGGGAGCACTAGGTCAAGCAAGTATCTGGTGAAGCGCACGAATCCAGGCTGATATTTATATGGCCAAGAATTTTGAAATCGATTTTTTGGGGGTCTATTCCAAAGCCGCGCTCATAGATGAGTTGCGGCGAATTCAAAAAAATCGTGGGCGAGAGACCAATTACCAAGTTTGATATCGACAAATACGGTAAAGCCGCGTGGACCACTTATTTTAGAAAATTTGGTTCCTTTTCCGCGGCTATTATGGCTGCTGGCCTCAAGTCCAGTCGGACCACGAATCCAAAAAATGACGAAATGATACGGGCAGTTGTGGAACTATGGACAAAAACTCTTGAAAGCGAGGGTCGTCGCCCGTTGACCTCCGACCTAAAAAAAATATGAAATACCTTACTCCCAGAATACATATAAGAGAAAATTCGGGAACTGGAGAAAGGTATTAATTTTAGCGTATAATTCGGTAGAAAACAAAAACGACGCGCTTTTGGAAGAACCAGCTTCCAAAAATTTGAC
>JAKANX010000065.1 GCA_021823425.1 Microcaldota archaeon | reverse complement strand
CCTTTATCGCCGTCACCGGCACCTCCAGTATGAAAGCCGCCTCCTCGTCCTCAAATTGGTAGAAGTCCTTTGATTCCGGATGCCTGTCCAGAACGTGCTTTATAATATGCATATAGTCCAGCGCCTCCTTCCAGCCCGCGTGCGTCCTCGCCCCAATCTTCCTTCCGACGCCCTTCTGCATCGCCCTTCTCGCCGAGGATGCGCTCATCTGCCGCAGGTACGCGGGGAACTGGTACTTCACGAACCTGAACGACTTTTCCTCCCTGGCCAGCGCGACGCCCGCGGTCATGAGGTCGTTGGAATACCTGAGGAATCCCCAGTACTGCCTGTTCATTATCCTTCCGTCAAAGACGTCCGCGCGCGAGAGCATCCCGTAAGCCGAGGAGAGCTCGGACGCCCTCCCATATTCAAGAGGTATGTTCTCGTCAATCCAGAGCTTTAGGAAATCGTGCTCAACGTCGCCCCAGCTCGCCTCCCTCGCCTCCTTGTAAGAGGATGACTTGAAAATGGTTCGCACGCGCGAGAATATGTCCGCTTCCCTGTCCCTCGTTCCGGCCTTTCCGCCCTGAAGGTCGTTTATCGCCGAGCGCAAATCCCCGTTCGCTCCCTCTGCAATCGCCATTATCGCGGCGTCGTCCAGCGCTATTGCCTCGGCATCCGCAATCCTGCGCAGCGCCTTCGCTATTGTGGTTTTCGTAATCCTCCTCAATTCCAGAGGCTGGGACTCCGCCCTTATTCCCGCGAGCTTCCTGTCCCACACGTCCGATGCCGTCAGTATTACGGGCACCTGCGCGCTCTTGAGCACGGCGGAGATTGCGCCCGGCCCGCCGCGGTCGTCCCTTCCCAAGGCGTCCACGTCGTCAATCAGCAGCAGCCTCGTTTTTCCCGAGAGCGATGCAGAGCCGCCCGCGGCCGCGAGCACCTTTTCAACGTGGTCCGCGTTGCGCAACTCGCTCGCGTTCATCTCAATCAGTTCCAAATCATATTCCTTTGCGAGCGCGTAAGCTGCGGCGGTTTTCCCTATTCCGGTCGGCCCGCTGATGAGTATCGGCTTCTGGCGCACCCCCCGCATCCAATTCAGTATCCACTGCTTGAGCCTCGCCTTGGCCTCGTCGTTGCCCGCGAGCTCGTCAACTTTGGAAGGTGCGTATTTCTGCGCAAGAAGCATGCGGGATATTCCGCGCGCAGCTTATAATTGGTTTCCGTCCTCCTTCCAGAATTCCGCAAGGTACCCGTCCACGTCCTGCGCTGCCACTGCGGCATACCTTTCCTCGGCCGGGAAAAGCTTCCTGTAGTTCTGCCAGTTGAAGCGTTCATCCAAGTAAACGATTGCAGCCCTGTCCTCCTCCTTCCTTATCGCCCTTCCCGCTGCCTGGAGCGCCCTAGTGACCGCGGGGTATATGTACGCGTATTCCCATCCCTTGCCGAACTTCTCCTGATAATACTCTATAAGCGATTTTACCTCCAGCCCCATTTCCTCCAAGGCTATTCCGACGATTATCGCGGTCTTTATTTCCCCGTTCCCGAAATCCAATCCTTCGGAGAGCGAGCCGCCCTGCACCCCTATTAGCATCCCTCCTTGGGTGGAAAAGTCCTTTGCGAGCTTGTGCACGTCCCTCGGGCTCATCCTCTCTCCCTGCACGAATTTCGGCGTGCTTTTCATGAATGGAAGGACGGAATTGAGCACGTTGTAAGAGGGGAAAAACACTGCCGTCCTTTTCTTGAATTTGTGTATCCTGTCCGCCATCTCCGCGATTTTCCTGAACTCCTCCACGTTCCTTTGCGAATACCTCGTCGTCGTCCCTTCCACGATTAGGTTGAGCTTGTTGGATTTGGGGAAAGGGGACGGATAGGACTTCATCAGCGTCCTTTTCTCGTCCAGCCCGAGCACGTCCCTGTACATGTGCATCGGGTGCAGCGTCGCGCTCATCATGATTACGGAGTGCGCCTTGTTCAATTCCGAAGTGATGACGGCTGGGTCCAGGAACCTTTTGGAAACCGAGAAGAAATTGCCCTTTCCCTTGAGTATGCGTATCGAGCCCGGCGTGTTCTCGTACCAGCCCCTCAGGAACTTGGAGAATTTGAGCAGCGCGCTCTTCCTGTTCGTCTTTTCTATATAGCCCACTCCCGCGGATTCGAAATAGTCCGCGGTCTCCTCTGGTTTCATCGCAAAGTACGCGAGCGGCGAATTCAGGTGCTCTGTAGGAACGAGCATCTCGCTCTCCTGCTTGAGCGCGCCCCTTGCCCAGCCCGAGAACTCCTTTTCGAATTTCATGTCGCCTCCCATTGATTTCATTTCCGACTCCATCCTTGAAATCATGCGGTTGTTGAACGAGACCGAGAGGTAGTCCCGCACCCTCTTGGGGAGGTTGTGCGCCTCGTCTATTATCACTATTGAATTCTCCATCTTCTTCTTGGTCTTTGCGAGGAACAGCGTGCGTATCTGCGGCGCAATCATGTGGAAATAATCCGCGATGATGAGTTTAGAGTTGGAGGCGAGCTTAATCATGAGCTCGTAAGGGCACGCGTGCGCCTCCTCGGACTCGGCGATGACTTCCGTGTGGGCCTTTATTGCGCCGTAGTTGTTCAGCATCTTCCTGAATAGCAGCTCGGCCTTTGCCTCCTCCAGCTTGGTGTTGCCCCTGGCATTTGAATAGAAGCCGCATTTTTCCTCCCTCCTGAGGCGCTCGCAGGTCTGGTAGAACGTGTCCTGGTCCAAGTCTGCCAACGCGGGATGCGCGCACGCGTGCCTCCTCCCTATCATGTCAACTGCCCTAAGGCTGAGGCCGTATTTTTCCGCGACCCCCTTGACGACTTCCGCGGCTATCTTGTGCTGGGAAATCTTCGGGGTGAGGAAGAACACGTCCAGCCCGTGCTCCATCGCGTACGTGATTGCGGGGGAGAGCGCGGCGTCGGTCTTGCCTATCCCGCACGGCGCGTGCGCCAAGAGGTGGTTTCCAGCCTCCAGCGCAGCGTAGACGTCATGCACCATCTGCTTCTGGTGGTCGCGTATTCTGGAGTGTCGGAAATGGATTTCAGGCATACGGATGAAAAATCGCAAACCTAATTAATAAAAATGATTGCGCACATCTATTCCAGTGCTGTTTTCATATTACGCTACGCGCGCTCGTAGTCTAGTGGTAGGATTTGAGCTTCCCAAAGACAGGGGGCTCCTTATCATGCCCTCATATGCGCGCCCCCTTCTTCCTTGATACCCCCTTGCAGGATGCGGCGCTTTCGAAACGCAAGAAAACGCTTAATAAATAACGCCTACAAGAAAATATTTGCGCGATCGTAGTCTAGTGGTAGGATTTGAGCTTCCCAAGCTTAAGACCCGGGTTCAAACCCCGGCGATCGCATAATTCTGGCCCGCGGCCCAGTTCCCTGTTTTGCGTTCCGAACCGAAAACGGAAAACCGGAAACGGTCAGTTATCCATTTTCCCCGGCGGGCGCATTTCAAATTTTTTTCAATAAAGCCTTCCCCCTAATTCCACTTCCCTATCCGGATGTATCAGTATGCAATTCCCATCGGGGCCCGGAACTCCGAGGGTGAGGACTTCGGAAGTCGCAGGGCCAATCTGCCTGGGCGGGAAATTCACCACTCCGAGCACGAGGCGGCCTACAAGCTCCTCCTTTTTGTAGATGAGCGGAAGCTGGGCGCAGGATTTCTTTATCCCGATTTCATTTCCGAAGTCGATTTTCAATCTGTAGGAGGGTTTCCGGGCTTCGGGGAACTCTTCCACATCTATTATCCTTCCGACGCGGATATCTAGTTTCTGGAAATCATCTATTGATGCCATAAATCAGCTATTTAGATTAGATTTATATAAAAGGATTGAGAGTTCTATCTTGGAAAATATTTGGTGGTTTTTATGAAAGGCATACGTGTTTTATCTCTCTTAGACAAGGAAATGAATGCGAAAATAGGCAAGAAGGGCGCACCCGGGGACATTACCATATACTCCTACAAGCAGGGGGACGTTGCAGTGGAGCTAATCGAGCCCACCCTCTACCCGGAAAAGATTCATCCCCTTATTTTCGGGCTGGCTCTTTCGGATTTCATCCTGTTCAAGCCCGATTTGGCTAGCAAGGAATTGGGGGAAATGCTCGCAGCGCTCATCATCACGGGAAAGCCGGGCGCGATAGTCGGGGACGCGGGCGCGATTGCGGCTTACATAAAGGGCTCGCCGCTCGCCCAATGGGAAATTCTGGATGATGACGCGATAAAGGTGAGGGAGAAACTTCTGGGAGTGCAGAACAATTGGACGGAAGGGAAAGTCAAAATCAATATCGATCAGGTGTTCAGCCTCAAGAGCATAGGGGTTGTTGTCTTGGGCGCGATAAGCTCAGGGACGATTAAGGTGCACGACAAGCTCACGATGTTCCCGATTAACGCCCCGGTGGAAGTGAAATCGCTCCAGCTGCACGACGCGAACGTGGAAGAGATAAGCGACGGCTCGCGCGTGGGCGCAAACATAAAGGGCCTGGAGGCGGACAAGATAGAGCGAGGGTATGTGCTCGGAAACGAGATGCGCTCAGGCAAGCAATTCACCGCGCAGGTGAAATGCCCCGCATTCATAAAGGACGGGATAAGCAAGGAGCGGAAGATATTCGTTTATGTCGGATTGCAGTATTCCGAGGCAACCTTGAGCGCGGACATTCCCGCTGGAGGAAGCGAGAGGGTGGAAATAACGTGCGAGAAGAATTACGCTTACGAGAGCGGGGACATGGTTTTCCTCGTGGATCCCGGAAGGAAGCCGAAGATTATCGGCACAGGAAGGATAATATGAAAAAAATACTCGCGATTCTCATATTGGTTTCATTTGCGGCGTTTGCAGCCTGCGAAGGAACGGCATCCCATTACCTTCCCGCGGTTGTGGACAGCGGCGGGGTTTTGGTTAACGTTACATTGCAGCTCACGCCCGGCACTGGCGACATATTCATGAGCATAAACCCGAAAATCGGGCTCGCGACGCAGGAATCGGTCGCGGACGCGGTGGACTACGCGTTCAACGTGACCGAGGCGGACCAGGGAAGGTGCGACGTGAAAATCAAGGCATACCTTCCAGCGAGGGTGGGCGGCTATTTGGACGGGCCGAGCGGCGGCGCGGCCATCACCCTAATGGGAATATCCGCGATTGAGAACAAGCCCATGCGCGGCGACGCGCTAATCACAGGAACGATTTCCCCGGACGGCACGATAGGCCCGGTCGGCGGCCTTTACGAAAAGGCGAAAATCGCGCGGGAAAACGGCCTCGCGTATTTCATAACCCCTATGCAGACGCTCTACGAGCGCATACTCCTTCGCCTCGTGCAGGAGGAAGGCGGCATAACCGTTTACGAGGCTAGGAACATAACCCAGGCCGCAAAATTCATGATACTGGGGATGAACATAAGCGGCGAGAAGAACCCGCCCATGGTGGAGCAGGTCAATGATTCGCTTCCGAAATACTCCAGCGACGCCTCTTTCAAGCCGCTCGCGGACGGGATGACGGCCCTTTTCAACTCTTCCGCGGCGAGGATTGACCCGCAGCTCGCAAAGGACGAGAAGCTTGACGCTTATTTCTCGCAGCTCAACGCGAACGAGCGCACCCTCATCGGAAAAGGATATTATTTCTCCGCTGCCAACGACGCGTTCATCGCATACCTTGATTCCGAAACCATAGCGAACGTGGATTCGCTTGACGTCGCCTCGCGCATTTCCTCCGCGCGCACCTGCCTCGCTTCGCTTCCCCAGCCCCGGCTCACGACCTCCAATTACGAATGGGCCGCGGGCGAGGAGCTCAGGCGCTCATGGGCGGAAAAGAAGCTCGAAGATCTTAGTTCCATCAATTACACCCTCAAGGAGGAGAAATACCTCGCATACCACGAGGCGATGTACGCGGACGGCTGGTGCAGGATTGCCAAATTGATTGCGGACAACGCGCCATCAGGCGGAGCGCAGTTCCCGGAATCCTCGCTTGCAAACCTGAGCGCCAAATACCTCGCGCAGGCCCAGGAGCAGGCGGCCAATTCCTCTTCTCAGGACGTCGTCTGGCATTTGGAGAACGCGGAGAAGCTCCATTCCGAGGGCAGGTACGCTGGCGCGATACTCGATTCAGTGTTTTCAATAGAAATGTCCAACGCAAGCGCCGCGTTCTCGGACAACGAGATCG
>JAKANX010000064.1 GCA_021823425.1 Microcaldota archaeon | reverse complement strand
GAAATCTCGACCGTGCGCAGCCCGCCGCGCACCCACACCGTCTGGCCGACCAAGCGGAAGGGTACGGAATAGTAGGCCTGCTCGAACTGCACGTAGCAGTCGTGGTAGACCTGCACCTGCTTCCAGCTTTCGGGCGAGCTGTCCGATTTCGTTTCGGAAAAACTGCAGCGTCTGGAGAAACTGATAGACGCGGAGGAAACTACGAACCTTCCGTGGAAGAGGCAGCAATGGTACTACATGGAAACCGAGTCCTATCCGGACCAGCAGTACTGGAGGGCCAACATGAACTTCGTATGGTCTTCTATCGCGTCAGCCAACGAGAGAATAACCGTGCTCCACGAAGTCCGCGGCCAGAAGTTCTGGGCGAACATGCCCCGTGCCGAGGGCGCATGGTCCCTTATGGAGAACTTCATGGACACACGCCTCGCGAACATCATGAACGGCACGCAGTGGGACTACTTCGGCTTGGACAAGAAAGAGGACCAGTACAAGCGCTTCTCGCGCGTGGACATGCAGAAATACTTCAACGAGACGTGGGACTTCTACGAAAACGCGAACAAGGGGCTCACCGCGTTCTACGAGGCAAAGGTCGGCAGGCGCCCTGCGTCCAACTCCGAGCTGTTCACGTTCCTCGCTGACAAGAGGAACGGCCAGCTCAGCTACGGGGACTTCCGCGACCCCAAGCTCAAGATGCCGTTCGTTTTCACGCACGACCTGAGCTACATACCCTACGTGAAGGGCATGCCGGTTAGCGACTTTGACCGCATAATAAACGGCACGTTCGTGCTGGACGACGAGAAGGGCAAGCGCACCGTCAATTTCAACAAGCTCGGCGAGTTCAACAAGGACCTCTCCACAAAACCGGAATACGCGGAGCTCCAAGCCGAGATAAACGCGCTCTCCAACCTTAGGAAGGCGCCCTCGCACGAAGACCTGGCGAACCTGAGTAAGGCGCTGGACGGCGCGCACATCCCAGCGTCCACGCGCTCGCAGATGAGGGGCCTTCTCGCGCAGGTGGAGGCGATGGACCTTCACCGCTCCGGGGACCCCAAGGAGTTCATGCGCAGGTTCGAGGCGGCAGTAGGCGCGGCAGGCCAGCTAAAGGCGATGCTGAAATCGCTGAACATAGACGAAGGCACCAAGTTCCAGCTCATGCGCCTCGCGGACGCCGCGGATCCGAACATGCAGCCCGCGCGCGCCCTCACACAGGAGGAGCTTGCGCACGTGAAAGACCTTTTGTTCAACAAGAGCAGGCATCTTGACGCGGAGCACAAGCTCGCGTTCCTCTACCAGTTCGGAAGGGTGACCCACGACTGGCAGAACGTCTGGAACGAGGCGGACTTCTTCAGACTCGTAACGGAGCAGGAGCTCAAGGCGAACGAGCGCGGAAAGTTCGGCCAGTTCCTCGTGCGCACGCTCGGCGCATCCGCAGCCGAGCGCTTCTACGAGGGCGTGCGCAACACGGCGTCCTCGGCGGAGATGATGGTTTACGGCGCAGGCAGGACCGAGGCGCAGGCGATGGCCAACAACGTCGCTATAAGCGAGCTCTACCGCCAGAGGGGCCAGGACATAAGGCACCGCATAAAGACCCCCGGATTCCTCGACGGCCTGGAAATGCCGGATGCGGACAAGAAGCTGCTTTACCAGGATTACAACAATTACGCGAACTCGTTCCAGCGCTTCTTCGTGGGCTGGATGGACTCGGTGACAAGGGACCCGAGGGGAAGCTCCACGCAGTGGGGCCGCCAATGGTACCTTCAGACCATGTACCACAGAGGAGGCGCCATGCACCCGGAATCGTTTGAGTTTGCAGGCGAGCGTACCTTCCTCTCGCCCATAGGCTGGTTCATGGCGCAGACCTTCCACCGCGCATCCGCCGCGAACTGGATGTTCGGCAGCCCGTTCGTGAGGATAATGAGGGGCTTCCAGACGGCCACATATGGCTACCCTACAATGTGGGACAAGAACCTCACGCCGAGCGGGGAATTCGACCTGATGGCTCCATGGCAGCAGGTGCATTATTCCACTTACCAGAAGGTGAGGGCGCTCACCAATCCTGCGGAAACGGTGTTTTCGCTGCAGAAATTCAATCCTGCGATGACATTCGCGCGCTCCCTCCAGCTCGTTCCGGGGCTGAACATGCTGAGCTATTTCTTCCCCTCGCTGGATCCGGCGCAGAACGGCGGCAACTACGATTCGCAGAAGTGGGCCGGCAAGACACTTAGCAAGAACATAGGCGAGTATAGCTGGTACAACGCGCTCGCAAGCGTTCCCGGAATGGGCTCAATAATGAAGCAGTCCCAGACCCAGCAGAGCCAGCGCGCAGGCATGGACATAGTGAACGCGCTCAAGCAAAAGCCCGAGGACTTCACCCAGTACAAGGGCGGCGCGTTCGTCCACCACTTCACCGATTCCGCCAACCCGGGCGTTTCCTACGTGGATTACACCGGACGGGGCAGGCTCGCAGCGAGGATGGCCAGCTACCTCACAAGGGACGTGACCGGCAAATATTTCTACCAGCACGACGAGGGCGAAAAGTGGAAGGAGTTCTTCAGCGGCGACGAGTACGTGCGCAGGCAGGCGACCTTCTCCATGGCCCGCCGCGGAATAGCCGCGGAAGTCAAGAGGATGCAGTTCCAGGAGGAATTCACCGGCTACGGCCCGGCGCAGAACCCGATGTGGGCCCCGCTCTCCTCGCCCAGCCTCCTCTACTGGCTTGGAAAGGGCGCGACTTCCGGCACCGGAATGGCGGCAGGAGCGCTCTGGGCAGGGGCTACAGGAGGCGCGGCAGCCGCGGTCCCGGCTGCGCAGGCTGCCTACCGCGGATACGAGAGCTGGAAGGACCACGCCAAGAGGAAGCAGGAGGCGCTCGCAGCCGGCCGGCAGCCGCCGAGCATAAACATGATGAAGTCGCTCGCCGAGTGGGCAAAGAGGCAGAAGGCCGAGCTCAGGCACCAGACCGTGACCTGCCCGTACTGCAACACGGTCCTGATGGGCAAGGCCGGAGCATGCCGCAACTGCGGAAGGTACGTACGCTAATAATGTTAATTGAGATATGCGGTTGATAAAAAATGAAGAAATTCGTCCCAGTCGCGCTCGCATTCGCGCTCATGTTCGCATTCGGCTGCACACAGAGCGAGTTCCAGCAGTCCATCGGGGGCCTTGTCGGCGAGCTCGGGCCCGCGAACTTCACGATAAACGTTTCCGAGGACATAGGCAACTTCTCCAACGGGACGTGCATGGCGATGCTCTGCCAGAACGTGACGCCGCAGTTCCCCTACAACATATTCTACGACAGCTCGCTCAAAGGCGGCAACTGCTCCTTCCTGCCCTGCAACGAGACCCAGTACAACGACACGATAACCGGCAAGTACACCGGCGTTTCCGTGCGCCTCTTCATGTTCGGCGCAGGCCAATCCTTCCTTCCGTTCGCGGACGCGAACGTGTATTGCAACAACTCCATGAAGATGAGCGTGAAATGGCTCATCGGGACCAATTATTCCACATACCCGATGGCCAAGAAGGAACGCGCCGAATGCTTCCTGGACAAGAACGTGATTCCCACTTACATCCTTTACAGCAACTTCACAAACATAAACGCCACGCGCGCAGGGGAGATAGCTGCGAACCTGAACGGCGCCGGGCCCGCGATAATCGTGAGCGAGGCCGACCTGGACAACTCTAACGCCAGCAACTACCCCCTGGTGAAGAACGAGATAATAACCATGAAGGCCAAGTGCCCCAAGTGCCTCATAGCCCTCGGGATAAAGCTCAACGGCTCGTCCGAATACAACGTGACGCAGGAGCTCTTCAGGGACTCGGCGTTCATGCAGAGCGTGGACATCGTAGCCTACGGGGTGAACTCGCACTACTTTTCGGAGTGCAACCCCGACCTGCTGCTATGGTATGCGGTGAACTATTCCAAATTCCTCCTGTTCAACTACACCAAGCCCTCGCTCATAAGCTACGCGCTCTTTGACGCGGGCAACAGCTCGGACGGCTCGTGCAGGTGGTACAACGAGACAGTTGGAAACGGATATTCCGAGCTCTACGCGGACGTCGGAACCTTCGCCGGAAACGGGATAATCGGCGCCTCGCTCTACAGCTTCTACGGAATCGGCCCGTTCCAGTGCGAGGACTGCGCGTTCATGGACCCCAATTCAGCCACCTGCTCGCCGTCCGGGTACAATCCGGTGCAGCTCAACCCGCGCTTCTTCAATTACATGGGCTTTTGCCAGGCGTATTACAGCGGAATAGGCGAGAACATAAGCGGAATAATGCCCCCGGTGTTCTCCAACGGCTCCAACAACTGCAACTACGCGTTCAACTCAAACATACTCCGCTACCTCAACGTCTCGGACACGGAAATAAAGCCGCTCGTTCCGTACCAGATTACGGCGAGCAAGCCGTTCTTCCAGTGCGCGGGATGCACGGGCAACGGCACCATTCCAACGGAGTTCAAGGCCGTTCCCACTCCCAGCACTTCGCAGTGCACGGACTACAAGCCCTCCATTGAAATTGCAGCGGACAACTTTGACATGGATCCCGCGCTTTTGCGCGCCGCGGTATGGCAGGAGAGCAACTTCAACAAGTGCGCCGTAAGTTACGTGCCGAAATCAAACATGAACTGCAATCCGCTCAACCTCACGGACATCCCGGACCCGGACCCCAAGTGCCCGTGCACGTTCGCCCAGCAGGACCTTTACACAGACCCCGCAAGCGCAAATCCCGTGAGCCCCTGCACCGCAACCGGAACCGGCGAAGTGTGCAAGCCCTGCGCGTTCGGCCTCGCGCAGGTGATTGAATACCCGTGGGTGGTCTACAAGGACAATCCCCTTCTTCCGGTCCCTGACCCGGTCCGCATGTGCGCGATGAAGCTCACGCAGGACGGCTACCCCGACTTCGACCCGTTCAGGCCCTACGACGGGCCGTGCGCGTACGCGTACAAGTTCATGGTCATCAACCTTCCAAAGTCCTACGCCTTCATAAACACGGGAGGCAACCTCGTGAAGCTGGACGCGGCGACGGACCAGAACAAGAAGGACTGGTTCGCGACCTTCTTCGCCCTTGACCTCATGTTCGGCCACCAGGGCAAGCCGGGCTGCTACAAGCTCACCGACGTGTCGCAGCAGGACTGGATTGACGATTTCGCGAACCAGAAGGACCGCACGGACTGCGCTTCAAACCCCGTGGTCTGCATGGGGGAGACGACCGCGAACCCGGACTGCTGCGGCAACAAGGACTTCATGAAATACGTGAAGTTCTGCGAGCACAACGGGAGCTTCTCCTACGCCTACGACGTGATAGACAAGTACGCGGGGCTCACGCAGGCGCCTCCGCTCGGGTGCGCGGCCAACCGCTACTGCCCCGAGACCGCGATGGCGAACACGGACATAGTGGACTACTTGTGCACGACCAAGCAAATGGAGCCGGAATGCTGCGCGGACGCCTACGACCCTGTTAGCGGCTCGTACAACGCGCAATACCTGTGCTGCCCGGCGCCGGGCGCCCCTTGCGACAAGTATTGCAAGGGCATAGTGTGCCCGACCCCGTAAGTTCGAAATCGGTGCGGAAGCAGCGCTGAGTCTAAGAACAGAAAGCCGTGAAAGCAAAAAAGAGAAACTGAGCTACGGCATCAGGTCCTTGTTCTCAATCTTCCTGGTGATGTAATCGCCGACGAAGGTGAGCTTCTGGCCCTGGAGCGCGTCCTGCTCCAGCTTCTTCTTGGTCTTGAGCACGGTCTTGAGCTCCTCCACCCAAGGCTTGTGGATGTTTATCCACTGGTACCCGAGCATCTCCTCGGCCCTCTTGAGGTCCACTTCCTTGGCGTTTATCGTGAGCTTCTGGAGGAAGTCATGGTCCTTGATGTCCTTCATCGTCACGCCGAGGAACCTCATTTCCGGAATCGCGAAATCCCTTCCAAGGTAAGCGAGGTTCATGCTTCCGGTCTTGATGGTCCAGTAGATGTACCATCCCCACGCGTCGCAGTCCGTGAACGCGTATACGGGCAGTCCCTTGTCCGCAAGTTTCCGAATAAGCCTCCTCGTCCCCCTGGATGCCTGCCCCTTGGGCGTGATTATTATGCAGTTCTCCTTCTTCCAGAACTTGTCCTCGTTGAGCCTCTGCCAGAGCGCGTCCTTCTCCACCACCAGCACGTAGTCCGCGTCAACGTCCACGAATTCCATCCCGTTGTCCACGTCGCTCGGGACCATCCACCCGCTCCTTCCCATCTTGGTGCCGTCAATTATAGTCTCTTCGCCCGCGAACTTGTCCTTAATCTTGAGCGGGCCT
>JAKANX010000063.1 GCA_021823425.1 Microcaldota archaeon | reverse complement strand
GTCCCCGAGCGCCTGGCAGGGATGCTCTAATTCCGTTGCGGCGTTTATCACCGGGACCGAGGACGCGGAGGCGAGCCTTTGGAGGGTCTCGTGCCTGCGCAGCCTCGCTATTATCAGCTTCACGTAACCGCCCAGGACTTTTCCCGTGTCCTCCATGCTCTCGCCGCTCGCTAGCTGCGAAAAGACGTAGTCAAGGGAAATGGGGTGGATTCCGAGCTGCCTTAGCGCCACTTCAAAGGAGACGCGCGTCCTCGTGCTCGGCCGGTCAAACAGGAGGCCTGCGCACTCGGGCTTGGGAAAGTAGTTCGCGTCCTTGGTCTTGTCGGCTAGCTCGAAAATCTTTTCCAGCTCCTCTTTTTCCAGCCCGTTCATTGAAAGGAAGTTCTTCATTCAATCACCTACAGCATCTTCACGAACCTATCAAACAGGTATTTGTTGTCGTTCGGCCCCGGAGCCGCCTCCGGGTGGTACTGCACGCAGAATATGTGCCCGTCCGCGTGCTCCATCCCTTCCACGCTGCCGTCGTTCGCGCTCTTCTCGGTTATTTCAAATCCCTTGGGCACCTTTCCGACCGCGAAGCCGTGGTTCTGGGTCGTTATGCGCACCCTGCTGTCCTTCAAATTGATTACGGGATGGTTCACTCCGCGGTGGCCGAATTTCAGCTTGAAGGTGTCGCCGCCGAACGCGTGCGAAAGCAGCTGGTTGCCGAGGCAGATTCCGAATATGGGATAATTCTTCAATTCGTTTATCACTTTGTGCGCGTGCGTGAGTATCGCGGGGTTGCCCGGGCCGTTGGACAGCATTATGCCGTCGGGCTCTAGCGCGCGTATCGTTTCGGCGTCCTCGTACGCGGAAACCACTGTGACGCGGAGGCCGCGCTTTACGAGCTCGGTAATTATGTTGCGCTTCGCGCCGTAGTCAATGAGCACGACGCTTTTCCCGGCGCCTTTTTCGCCGTGAATTTCGGGCTTCTTCACAGTTATGTTTTTTATGAAATCGGTGTTGCCGTAATCGAATTTCAAATTCGCAAGAAGCTCCTTTATGTTGAGCGGGCGCTCGCCGACGGCGAGCATCGCGGGCATCACGCCGTGCGTGCGTATCTTGCGCACGAGGAAGCGGGTGTCTATCCCGCATATTCCGGGGCGGCCGTTCTCCTCCAGGAACGAGTCCAAATTTTCAACCGAGTCCTTGTGCTCGCCCTCGGGGCAAAGCTCCCGGACTGCGTAGCCCTCGGCGTGGATTCTGGAGCTTTCGTAGGAAACCTTGTCAATCCCGTAGTTGCCCACGAGCGGATAGGTAGCCAGCAGAATCTGCCCCGCGTAGCTCGGGTCTGTGAGGCTCTCCTGGTAGCCCTGCATCGCGGTGTTGAAAACGAGCTCGCCGGCGCGCACCGCGGAGGCTCCGAACCCCTTGCCGGAAACGACGGTGCCGTCGGACAGTATGAGTGCTGCGTGCTTTGGTTGCATTCTAATCACAGAATTAGAATTGTAATACCCCAAGAAAATTTAAAAATGCGCGCGTCATTTTTTGCGCAAGGCTCTGCGACGGAAATGTGTTGCAGTTCGTGTTCAAAACGACAGAAAAACGCGCGAAGTTATTTAAAGGGGACGCCGCATATAGTATTTCGCCCGAGCATTGAAGGGCCAGTTTTTGACACGGGTGTTAAACGATGGGCGGATCTAGGGGAAGGGAAAAACTGATGACTTGCGAGAGCTGCCACAGGCAGGTCCCTCGCGGAAAGGCCGTGGAATTCGAGAAGAGGAGCGTCTTCAGCACTGACTTGAGGACTGCCGACAACATCTTCACGGTGAGCAGCAACACGGTATACTACTGTATAAGCTGTGCAAAGCACAGGAAAATCTTCGAGAAGAAGAAGCAGATCGCGCAAAGGCGGGGGGAAAGGCGGTCCGAATGATTCGGCCTGTCGAGCTCGAAGGCAGGAAATACACGGCGGTTGAAAGCGAACTGGGAAATTTGAGGCTGATTGTGATTAAGGCTAAGCGCGGATACATCGCGTGCAGCTACATAGACAGGGAAACCGCCGAGAAGGTCGGGGACGTAGCGGGATTCGTTTGCGGAGTGAAGAATGTCGATGACATGCTGCGCGCGAAATTGAGGACTGCTACTACTTGGGCCGAGGACATGGGGCTCCGGGAGGGAATGAGCGTGAAGAAGGCGCTCGAAATACTGGACACGGAGTCCTAGGCTTCCTTTTTCTTTTAATCCTTTTATCTTATTTCTTCAGGATTATTTTGAACACTGGATTACCATCCTGCTATTTAGAATTAGAACCTGCTTTTCCTCCACACCAGCAGGAAGAGGAACGCCAGCGGGCCCAGCACGAATCCGGCGCAGAGCTTGAGGTCGGACGGCGGCTTCTGCTCAGCGCCCTTCATGCACTCGGTCGTGAAGTTGCTCGTGACCGCGTCGAACAGGGTGGGCTGCGAAATCACGGTGTTCTTTATGTAGCTGCAAATGGTCTGGTTCTTCATTATTCCCGCAATTTCATTGTAGCAGTTGTTCGCCTCGCTCTGGGCTATCACGCCGCCGGTCGTTTCAACGAGCTGGCAGTCCGCGAGCGCGGCGTCGCTCTCGCTCCTGAGCGCGTGGCCCATCGCGGCCTCGTGGTAGCACATCGCGGCCTCGCCCGCGTATAGGCTCACCGGCTGGCTCGGGTCGGCGATGTTCGCGCAGTCCGTCTCGTCGCGCGTCTTTATGCAGCCCGGAAGGAGAGAAAGAATCAGTATCAGGGCGAAAGCTGCGAGCAGGTATTTCCTCACCATTCCACCGCCTCCAGCAGCCATGCGCGCGAGCCGCGCTTTTTCATGCGCCCGTAAATCTTTTTGGCCGTTTTCGTCCTGAGCTTTTGCGGGGCGAACCACTCGCTTGCAATGGGATTCCCCTCCTCAAGGTATTCCTTTGCCTGGAAGAACATTTCCAGAAGGTCCGCGTCCTTCACTATCGTCTTGAGTTTCGGGTTCCGGGTTTCGAGCAGCTTGACCGTTTCCGAAAAAGGGCCGAGGCTGCCCGCAATCGCGGGGGCCGTGTCCCCGTTTACGTATTTTTTTGCGAGCTTGGTGAGGTCGCCCACCCTCGCCTCGTGCGCGTCGTGCATGAGCCCGAGGAGCATCGCATCCCTGCACTCCTGCTCCGGAAGCCCTTCGCCTTTTGCAATCATGTGCGCTATCGCGGCAGTGCGGAAGGAATGTTCGGCGACGCTCTCGCACCCCTTTATTCCGATTGAGAGCCAGCCGCTCCGCGGCGTGCGCTTAAGCTGGCCGAGCTGGAAAATGAAATCTTCTTCGCTCATTCGCATGCTAGGCAGCCTCCCCGGCCGCAAGGCCGAGCTTCTTTCCCATGAGCGCGAGCATGCCTTTTGCATCGTAGCCCAGCTTTATGAGCGTTGTGTGCCCGCGCAGCCCGCGGCCGCTGAGCGTAAGGGTGATGAGTCCGAGGGTTTCAAGGTCCGAGAGGTATTCCTTGAACCAGCGCGAGCTGCGCGCTCGGCGGCCCATCTGGCGCGCTGCTCGCTCGTATTCCTCGTACACCTCGCCGGAAATCAGGAAACCGGTCTCGTTCTCCAGTTCCAGCTTGGAATACTTGCTTCCGCCCAGAGTTAGCTTGGCGATTGCGTAAAGCACGAGCTGGTGGTTTTCCGGAAGCGTGTTCACCGTCTCTGCAGCGAGGTCTATGTCCACTTTCTTGCGCGCGGCCTCCACCTCCGCGTCGGTTATGCGCCGCTTCCCCGAGCGCTCGGCTATTTCGCCCGCCTTCTCAAACAGCTTGAGCGCGTAGCGCGCGTCGCCCGTTTCCTGCGCCGCAATCGCCGCCGCGAGGTTTATCGCGGACTCGTCCGCGGCGCCTTCGGACATGCCGAGCTGCGCCCTCCTGCGCAAAATCTGCTGAAGCTGCGGCGCGGTGTAGGGCGCGAAAATCATCTCGCTCTCGTAGAGCGAGCTCTTGCTCCGGGGGTCGAGCTCGTTCTTGAAGGACACCTTGTTGGATATCCCAATTATTGAAACTCCCCCGGACTTGGCCTTGGTCTCGTCGTTGGAGCGCGTGAGCGTGTAAACGAGCTCGTCCAGGTCCTTCACCATGTCTACCTCGTCGAGCACAATCACGAGCTGGGTGCCCTTGTTCATCACTTCTATCATCTTCTCGTATAGGAATGGGAGCCCGAAGCCGCTCTTGTCCAGCTCGGGCACGAACTGCTTGAGGATTTTCTGCATTATGCGGTAGCGCGAGTTGTAAATGCGGCAATTGATATAAGTCACGGAGGCGGTGCCGGAAATGGATTCCATCGCGCGGCGCACGCTGCACGTCTTGCCCGTGCCGGTCTTTCCGTAAATGAAGAGGTTGCAGGGCTTCTGCCCCTTGGACGCGGGAAGGAAGGTGCGCGTGATTTCGCCGAGCTCCTTGTCGCGGAACGGCAGCTCTTCCGGCACGTAATGGGGGGAAAGAACGTTCCTGTCCCTGAAAATTCCTTGCGAAAGAGCCTGCGCTTCCATTGTAATCCCATCCGTGCAGAAAAGGGTGATAATAAGCCCGGATAGGTTTTATAACCTTCCGCGGCCCGGGGCGCGCCGGGCCCGCTGCGCATAATTACGAGAGCCGAAGATAGGTTTATTAATTAATTTGCTTATTTATTCCTCGCGTATACTCGCACAGGCATTAGGTGATTAGATGGGAATAATGGACAAGATTTTGGGAAAGGGAGAAGCCCCGGAAACAGCGAACATCGGCGACATGCTTGAGATGGAAGGCGACGTAGTGAACCCGCCCGCGGACTTCTACGTGAAGAGGATAGACCTGAGGAACGAAGGCGACGCGGACCTCGCGATCAAGGAGCTCTCGGAGAAGAACATAATCATCCTGAACGTATTGCCGCTCGCAAAGCAGCCGAACAGGCTCAAGACCATAATCGGGAAGCTCAAGTCGTACTCCGGGAAGATGGACGGCGACATCGCGCTCCTCACGCAGGAGATGATACTGCTCACCCCCGCGAAGGTCAAGATTGTGAAGTCCAAGCCCAAGGCTCCCAAGGGAACCTCGGTCTGACTTTTTTTTCTTAATCCCTTTTTCTGTATTTTCAGATGCTTGCGGAAGCGCCGCTTCTCACTTCCTGCCCAGCTCTATTATGCTCTGGAGTATGAGCCTCGTCCCGGTGCCGGTTGCGCCCTTTTCAATGAGCGGGTGCTTGCCCGCGACGTTGTCCACGCCCGCGATGTCAAGGTGCGCCCATTTAGTCTCCCCGACGAACTCCTTGAGGAACGCGGCTGCTGTGATGCTTCCCGCCTCGCCGCCCTCGCTTCCTATGTTCTTTATGTCCGCGAAGTCGCCCTTTATCATTTCCGAATACTCCTTCCACATCGGGAATTCCCACACGCGCTCGTAGGTCTTGTTGCCCGCGACCTGCACGGCCTCCGAAAGGTTTTCGTCGTTGGAGAAAAGCCCTATCGCGTGCCTGCCGAGGCAGACGATTATCGCGCCGGTCAGCGTCGCGACGTCAATCATCGCGGCAGGCTTGCGCTCGGCGGCGTACGCGAGCGCGTCGCCCAGAATGAGGCGGCCCTCTGCGTCCGTGTTCAGTATTTCAACGGTCTTTCCGGAATACATCGTGATTATGTCGCCGGGCTTGCTGGAAGTTCCCGAGGGAACGTTCTCGGCAAGGGGCATCACGCCCAGTATTCTTACGGGAAGCTTGAGCTCCGCAGCCGCCCTGAGAACCCCAAGGGTTATGCACGCGCCGCTCTTGTCGTATTTCATCTCGCCCATCCCCTTCGCGGGCTTGAGCGATATCCCCCCCGAATCAAATGTGATGCCTTTTCCGACTACCGCGTAGAGCGGGCCAGCCCCGGTTTCGCGTTTCCCGTTCCCGGTTCCGTCGTATTCCACGGATACGAGCATGGGCTCGCTCGCGCTGCCCTTTCCGACCGCGAGTATGCCGTTCATGCCCTTCTTCTCCAAGTCCTTCCTTTCCAGTATTTCAATTTTCATCCCGTAATCCTTTGCGAGCCTCTTGGCCTCGGCTGAAAACGCCTTCGGATTTATCATGTTGGAAGGGTTTTCATCAAGCTCGCGCACGTAGTTCTGGGATTCCGCCATTATCCTGCCTATGCCGACGCCTTCAACTATTTCGGCGCGGTTGTTGCCGCACATGAACACGCTGAGCTTGCGGCCGTTCTTCTCCTTCTCGCTCTTGTACTTGTCCGTCCGATAGGACGCGAGCACTACCCCTTCCCCGAGCGCCTGCGCCATCTCGCGTTCGCTCGCCTGGCCGTTTCCGGGTTTTCCGTTTCCGCTTATGCGGGG
>JAKANX010000062.1 GCA_021823425.1 Microcaldota archaeon | reverse complement strand
TATATCCATAGAGGACACGAGGGAACTGACGCTCCCTTCGTTCCTGCACTGGGTGCCCATGGCGACGACGGAGCCGAACCCGGAAGGGAAAGGCGAGGTTTCCATGCTGGACCTCATGGTGAACTCTTTGCGTATGAGGCCGGACAGGATAGTGGTCGGGGAAATCAGGAGGCAGCGGGAGGCCGAGATACTCTTCGAGGCCATGCACACCGGGCACTCCGTTTACGCTACGATGCACGCGGACAACGTGGAGCAGGCGATAAGCAGGCTCACGAACCCTCCGATAAACATCCCGAGGGAGATGCTGGACGCGCTCGCCGGAGTAGTGGCAACGTTCAGGCACAGGCGCTTCAACATAAGGCGCGTGCTGGAATTCGGGGAAATACACAAGAACGGCGATTTCAGGATTCTGCACCGCTGGGACGTCAAGAGCGACGAGATGAGGCAGGTTGCCGGGCTATCCAGGCTCGCGGACCTGCTCTCGCTCTACGCGGGCCTGAGCGAGAAGGAGATAAAGGACGACCTGGAGCGCAAGACCGAGATTCTCAACTGGATGGTCGCCAACGATTACACGGAGGTGGACCAGGTGGGAAGGATAGTCTCCCACTACTACCTGAACGAGGACGAGGTCCACCAGATGGCCAGCAAGGGCGAGAAGTGGAAGCTCTAGATTGCCCGGGATGCGCATGGATTACCAGGAACTCCAGGACGAAGTGAGGAAGATCGAGAAGAACGCCGGGGAGAAGAAGCCCTATGCGGGAGAGGTTGACCTTCCCAAGACGATTGACTTTTCGCCCGAGGAGTTCGTGGACACAGTTTACCTGGACATGCTCAACGACTACGAGCGCGTGGTGAAGATAGCCAAGGTGAGCGGGGGCACGTTCAAGCAGGTGATGGGCAGGGTGGAGATGCCCGCAGCTCCGGGAGCAGGCGCCGCGCCGGCAGGGCCGCAGGTTCTCATGCCCGCAAAGGCGGTCGCGCCCGTGCCTGCGGCGAAGGCGGTTGCTCCGCCTGCGGGGCCGCCAGTATCCGCTCCAATTGCGCAAGCGCGGCAACCTGCGGCTGCTACGGCTCCTGTGCAGAAGGCGATGCCGCTTCCCGAACTCAAGCCGCCGGTGCTGCCGAAGCTGCAGGCGCCCCCTATTGCGCCGCAGCCCGCTGCGAGGCCCGAATCAAAATCAATGTTCCAGTTAGAGAAGCCGGCACAGAAGGAAGCTCCTGCTGAGCCGGAGAAAAAGGCAGCTGCGAGGACGCCGGGGGGATTGGAGATTTCATTTGAATCAAAGCCGGCCGCGCAGCAGGAGAGCAAGGCGCCGGGCGAGGCTGACAGGCGCATAAGCGGACTGATGCGGAAGCCCGCGGAAACGCCCGCTGCGGAGCAGCCCAAAAAAGAAGAGGCGGAATTCGAATTCGATTTTGAGAAGAGGGAGGAGAGGCCCGAGGCGCGCAGGCCGCAGGTTCCCGAGCCCACGGGCGCGCATCCCGAGTTTGATTTTGAATCCGAGCAGAAGGAGGAGATGCAGGAGCAGAAAAAGGAAGTGACGATTTCGCAGGAAACAAAGGAGGCGCTCGGCGAGTCTGAAAACACTTATCTGGAAAAGCACGAGGCGGTCTCGCTGGTGGTGCCGCCGCTGCTCTCCGAGGCTCCGGAGGAGGCCGCGGAACACAAGTTCGCGGAAATCGGGGAGAAGGTGCCCAAGGTCCTAGAGAAGGCCAACGAGGGCGAGATAAAGAAGCGCATGATTGAGATTACCAAGGAGATTTTCAGGGAAAAGAGCATGAACAGGCGCAAGGAGCTGCAGGCCGAGATGGCCAAGCTCAGGGAAATGCTCTCGCGCAAGCCCGACCTGCCCAAGCGCGCGGTTTCATATGCAACGAGCTTCTTCAACGCGATGGAAGTTGACCAGAAGATGGAAATAGCCGCGGCGAAGGAGAACCTCTCTAGGCAGTACGGCGAGCAGCTGGGCCGCATACTTTCACAGTTCTCCTCGGCCCTCAAGTCCGCAAAGGGCGAAAAGGAGAGGGAGGACATCTACAACACGTTCGTGGCGGATATGGACGCGCTCAAGGCGCAGACCGAATCGCTCAGCGACAAGTACGAGTCGTTCTTCCTGCGCGAGCACACGCTCTCGCTGGAAAAGCTCAGGTCCGCGGCGGACATGAAGAGCGACAAATACGTTTCGGAAAAGGCGGAGGAGCGGCTCAAGGAGATGAAGTTCAACTACGCGGCCGAGTTCCTCGCGCTTGAGGACGCGATGCGCAAGGAAATCGCCTCGCTCGTCAAAGGGAAGAGGCACGAGGCGCTCGAGGCCCGCATGAGCGAGGAGACCGAGAAGGTGCTCTCAATAGTGAACATGAAGGAGGAGGAGCTGCTCAAGTACATGCACGCCTCGCACCCGGACAGGTATGCGGAGCTGGAGAGCGGCAAGGTCGCGAAGCTGGAACTGCTCTCAAAAGCGAGGGCGCTCATGGCAAAGGACGCAGGATTGAAAAAGGACATTATAATTAAATATTTCGGTGAAATATAGGCAGGGGTTTTGTGGCATGAATGAAGAAAAAGTGATAAGTTCCCCGGTTGCAAGGACCGCGCGGGTGCAGAGAAGGGCGCCTCCTACGCGCACGTTCACCGACTCCATAGCCCCGTATTTCCCGGACCTCAAGAAGAAGCTCGCCCTCGCAGGAATCCAGGAGTCGCCTTCGGCGTTCCTTGAGCGCGCGCTAATCGCGTCCGCCTACGTTTCCGTCGGCCTGGCCCTGGTCGCGGGAGTCGTGTTCTATATATATTACATAAACGTGCTGTTCGCGCTCGCCGCGTTCCCGTTCATCGCAATAGGAACGTTCTTCTACTTCATGCTCTACCCAGAGGCAAAGACCTACGGGAGGCAGAAGGACATAGAAACCGAGCTCGTCTTCGCGGGAAGGCACATACTGATTGCGCTGCGCGCGGGAATGCCGCTCTTCGACTCGCTCGTCGGGGTTTCCTCGGGATACGGGGCGGTGAGCGAGGAATTCCGGAGAGTGGTGGAGAAAATCAACCTCGGCGTGCCCATGGGGCAGGCGATAAGGGAGGCCGGGGCGAACAGCCCGAGCAACGAGTTCTCGCGCATAATGATGCAGCTGTCCAACGCGCTCTCCTCGGGCGCGGACGTCGCGGACTCGCTTGAAGTGGTGCTCAACCAGATAGCCAGGGAGCAGGCCATTTCGCTCAAGGCGTACGGCCAGAAGCTCAACCCGCTGATAATGTTCTTCATGATATTCGGGATAATATTCCCCTCGCTGGGGGTCGCGTTCGCGATAATACTGTTCTCGCTCGTGAGCGGGGGCTCGCTGGGCATAACTTCTACGTCGCTGCTGTACGTGATTGCCCTGATTGCGATAATCCAGTTCATGTTCCTCAGCTTCGTTGAAAGCTCGAGGCCAAGGTATGTGATGTGATGGCGGTAAACTTTGAAAGCCTCGGAAGGATGTTCTCCAGGGAGCAGATGCGCTCCTTCGGCAGGCTCATACACTCTGCGGGAGTGCTTGTCTCGCCTGAGGCGTTCGCGGGCTACCTCATAGCCACGGTGCTGACGGCGACCCTTTTCCTTTCGGCCGTGATTTTCCTGCTCCCGAGCTCGCAGAAGTTCTTTCTGGGCGCGGTGAGCGGAGGGTTGGAGGGGCTCATGCTGCCCACGATTTTGCTCAAGTTCATAACGCTGCTGCTTGTGCTCGTCCTCTCGTTGGTGGTCGTGGTCTTCGCCACTTACGTGGTCGTGACCGCAATACTCATATTGATGTCCGAGACGAGGAAGAATGCGGTTGAGGCGGTCCTTCCGGACTTCCTCACCCTAATTGGAGCGAACGTGCGCGCGGGAATGACCATTGACCAGGCGATTTGGTACGCCGCCAAGCCCGAGTTCGGAATCCTCAGCATAGAAGTCAGGAATGTGATAAAGGGCGCGTTCAGCGGCGAATCGCTCAATTCCGCGCTGGACAAGCTCAACGAGAGGTTCGACTCACGCGTTTTGGAACGGACGATTTCGCTCATAAAGCAGGCGTCGCTAACAGGAGGCGAGGTCGCAAAGATACTGGAAATGACGGCTTCGGACGCGAGGGAGACCGCGATGCTCCGCAAGGACATAGCGGCGTCGCTGCTGATATACGAGATATTCGTAGTGTTTTCCGCGGCGCTCGGCGCGCCTTTCCTTTTCGCGGTGGTGAACAAGCTGCTCGGCATACTGGAGAAGTCGTTCGAATTCCTTCCCCAGACCGCGGTGCAGATGAGCACTTACCTCAAGCCGAGCGCGCCGCTCGTGACTTCCACGGACTTCTTCTATTTCTCTCTCGCCACCATATTCATCACGACGCTGATATCGTCTCTCATAATAGGGGTGGTGCAGACCGGCTCCAAGAACCAGGGGATAAAGTATTTCCCGTTCATGCTCATAGTCGCATATCTCGTGTATTTCGTGGTCTCCTCCTTCCTGGAGAGCTTCTTCGCGGGAATGCTGATATAGGTGGTTTGATGACGATTATGGACAGATTTGCGGGCTTCGCGTTCCCGAACACGAAACCGGCAACTGGAAACAGCATGAAGGGGCAGGCTGCGATAGAATACCTGATGACCTACGGCTGGGCCATACTCGTAATAGCGATTGTGATAGTGGCGCTCACGCTCATGACGCAGAGCGGCCTCAAGGTAGAGCAGTGTTCGCTTCCCGTGGGCTACGTGTGCAACGACCCGCTCCCGCAGATAATCAGCAGCGGAGGGCGCGACTACCTCGCTTTCACGCTGCAGAACAAGGGCCAGCAGACCATGAAAATCAGGAACATAATCTGCACCGTAGACTCGCCGCAGGACGCAAAGATTTCCGATTCAACCGAATACGCGGACGGGCTGGTTACGATACAGCCGGGCGCGAGCTTCACGTTCAACGGGGACAACAAGGTAAAGTGCATGGACAAGGGCAGCAACAACCCGCTGCGGCTGCTCTCCGGCCAGGACTTCCGGGGATACATCGTGATTTGGTACAATTACGACAACGATCCCGAGCCTGACATCAAGAGGCTCATTTCCGGAACAGTGAGCGGACAGGTCCTCCAGGGCTGAAGCATGCGCTTCGGCCCCCGCATTTTCCTTCTTTTTTCTTTCATCCTTCTTCTTTTCGCGGGTTGCGCATTTCCCCGGCCCGAATCAGGCGCGCAGTGCATCATGGAACAGGGGTTCACGTGCGAACCCGCGCGGCTCTTCAACGGAACCAACGGGACAACATACTTGGACTTTACTTTCGGGACCACGCAGGCGCAAAGAATAGTGGTGTGGGAAGCGGCGTGCACGCTCGCCCCCCCTCAGCCGCAGGACGAGAAGAACGGGCTCAACGTGAGCGGAAATGTGGTGCTGGCGCCCGGAAGCGCGCACAGGTTCGCGGTGCAGTGCAAGGACGGGTACGCCCCTGTTTCTTCCGCAGCAGGGAATTTCACCGGATACGTGACGCTCTGGTACAATTACGAGAACGACCTGGACTACACGATAACGAGGCAGGAAACCGGAAACGTAAGCGGGACAATCGGAGGGTGATTGGGATTACACAGGGCCAAACTCAGGAAGTCCCGGCATGGTACGCTGCCGGGCGCGGGAAAAGGGCTTTCAACGAAATGCTGGAGCCCGTGGGCAAGGGCGGGGAGCCCAGGCTGCTCGTCCTGCTTGAGAGCAACATCCGGAATAAATACGATGCGAAATTCGAGTTCGGCCCGGAAGCGAGGAAGGAAATTGCCGGGGCGCTCAAAGGACTGAAATTCGAGGCGAACGGGTTTTTCGAGCGCGCGAGGATTTGCGATGGATACGGAGCTGCCGCCTGCCTGAGGGGCTCCACAGTCCACGGGCCCCGGGAATTCTACCTCCTGCCCCTGGTGAAAGACGCAATAACCCATGAAATCATGCACGGGGCTTTCGGGGGGATATCCCCGGATTCCCTGGACGAAGGATTCATAGACCTGCTCGCGCAAACCGCGCTCGGGCGCTCGAAGTACGACCCGCGCGACTTCATTATAGGCTACGGGAGCGAGCGGAATTCGAAACTGCTCGCACAGCAGTATTTCGAGGAACGCCCGGGGGAAATACGGGCTTTCCTGGAATGGTACCGCAAGAAGGGCTCGGCTACCCCTGCCGAATCGCTGGATATTTCCACGAGACTGAATAATTTCCTCGTGGGAGCATCCAAAAGGAAGCTGGCGCTTGAGCGCTTTTTCGGTTCCCTAGACGATGATTTCCTCAGCATAGTGAATAATTACGCAATGGAGCATCCGATGAGCGGGGTTTCCCGGAAGTATGGGGAATGTATGTCAGAA
>JAKANX010000061.1 GCA_021823425.1 Microcaldota archaeon | reverse complement strand
GAGCTTCGCGAGGCGCTTGAGGATTATCTTCTGCTCCGCGGAAGCCACTATGCGACGGGCACGGTCAACCGCGTCCGGGTTCACGGACATGCTGGTTATCCCGAACTCCACGAGCTTCTCTGCGAACTCGGGGTAGACAGAGGGCGCCTGCCCGCACAGCGAGGAAGTCACGCCGTACTGGTTGCACGTCTCAACGACGTGCTCTATCGCCCTGTACACGGCCTCGTTGCGCTCGTCAAACCCTTTTGCAAGGCCCGCGTTGTCGCGGTCTATTCCCAAAGTCAGTTGGGTTAAGTCGTTGCTCCCGATTGAGATTCCGTCAATTCCTTCCTGGCAGAACTGGTCAATGAGGAAGACGGTGCTGGGAACTTCAACCATAATCCAGAGCTTGAAGTCCCTTGTCCTATAGAGGTGCACCTCCTGCATAATCTCCTTTATCGCGCGCAATTCCCCGAGGCGGCGCACGAACGGAATCATGAGCCAGAGGTTCTTCATCCCCATGTCGTTCCTTACCTTCTTTATCGCCTCTAGCTCCATCTTGAATATCTCGGGCTCCTGTATGTAGCGGGACGCGCCGCGGTAGCCCATCATCGGGTTCTCCTCCTGCGGCTCGTATTTCTCCCCCCCTTCAAGGTTCCGGTACTCGTTCGTCTTGAAGTCCGTGGCCCGATAGACCACTGGGCGGGGGTAGAAGGCGGCTGCGAACCTCTGCAATCCTTCGGCGAGCCTGTTGATGTACTCGTCCTTCCTTCCCTCCTCGAGCATCTTGCGCGGGTGCTGGCCGATTGCGGCAATCATGAACTCCGCGCGAAGGAGCCCCACTCCGTCCACGGGCAGCTTGGAGGTCTTCTCCGCGAGTTCCACTTCGGCCATGTTCACGTAAATCTTCGTTCCCGTAATCGGAGGCTCGGGCTTCGCAACTAGGCCGGAAGTCGGGCCGGGCAGCTCAACCGCCTTTCCGAGAACCTCGCCCTCGTACACTATCCCCTTTTCGCCGTCAACGGTAATCAGCATGTCGTCCTTCAATTCCGCGGTGGCCTTCTGGGTGCCGACTATGCACGGGATTCCGAGTTCCCTGGAAACAATTGCAGCGTGGCTGGTCATTCCCCCCTGGTCCGTTACGATTGCGGAGGAGCGCTTCATCGCGGGAACGTAGTCCGGGGTGGTCATCGTGGCCACGAGGACGTCGCCTGCCTTCACCTTGTCTATTTCCTTTGCGTTCCTGCAAATCTTCACTTTGCCGTGCCCCATGCCAGGGGAGGCGGCCAGTCCCTTGAGGATTATCTTCGCGCTGGTTATGCTTTGCTTCCTGCTCTCCACTGTGCTCACCCCGGGTGCCTGAGCCTTGGGCTCGGCTTTCTTCAAAGTAGTTATCGGCCTTGACTGGACGATGTAGAGGTTGTTGTTGTTCGTCGCCCACTCTATGTCCTGCGGGAAGCCGTAGTGGTCCTCTATCTTCTTCCCGATTTTCGCCAGCTCAACAATCTGCGTGTCCGTGAGCTTCTGCTTGTCCTGGGCCTCGTCCTTTATCTCCACGTGCTCGTTGCGCTCGTTTATCTTTATGAGCATCCACGTCTGCTTGGAGATGGACTTGTCCGTTATCTTCATGTCGGCCTTGCTCACCCGATAGGTGTCCGGGGTTACCTGTCCGCTCACCACGGTTTCCCCGAGGCCGTATGCGCCCTCTATTGTTATCGTATTGGGGTCCTGCGAAATCGGGTCCACGGTGAACATCACTCCCGCGCGCTCGCTCTGCACCATCAACTGGACTACTGCGGCGAGGCCGACCTTCATGTGCTCGAAATTGTTCTGCACCCTGTAATAGATTGCGCGGGGCTCGAAGAGCGAGGCCCAGCAGTCCTTGACCGCTTCCACGACGTTCTCGTCCCCTTTGATGTTAAGGTAGGTGCTCTGCTGGCCCGCGAAGCTCGCTGTCGGAAGGTCCTCGGCAGTCGCAGAGCTCCGGACTGCGACGTAGCTTTCCTTGCCCATGCGCTCGTTGAGCTTCTTATATTGGGACACTATTTCATCTTTTATTTCGGGGGGCATGTCGCCTCCCACTATGAGGCCCTTGATTTTTTCGCTCGCATCGTTGAGCGCGTCGTTGTTGTCCACGTCCAAGGTGGAAAGAATTTTTGTCATTTCCGGGGCTATGGAATTGTGCTCCAGATGCTTGTAATACGCCTCGCTCACGACCACGAAACCAGGGGGAATCGGGAATCCTGCGTTGGCCATCTCGCCCAAATTCGCGCCCTTTCCGCCCGCTTCAGCCAGGCTTGATTTGTTCAATTGCTCGAACCATTTCGCATAGACCAAGGGCTCACCCAAAATGTTGATAATTGACCGTTCCCTGTTTCGGGTTTCGGGTTTCGGAACTGGAAACCCTAAACCGAAAACGCTTAGCCCTCCCACTATCCGGGCCTTTGAGAATTGGCTATACATCTATGACAAGGTTAATAAAGAATTTGGAGGGTGTTTGAGAAAATGGGAAATGGACGCTATTCTCCGCCGTCCCCGAGCTCCATTATCGCCTGCGCGATGTCGCCGTTGGATTTTGCGAGCGCCTCCTTTGCCTGCGCCTCGGTGCAGTGCGCCTGCTCCATCACCATTTTCACGTCCTCCTCCTTCACCGTAGCCTCGGTGCTCACCTTGCCGGAAATCTGGAAGGACTTCTGGCCCTGCATGGTTATTTCAACCACCTGCGGCTCGGAAACGACTACTTTCTCCCCGTCCGTCTCTATTATCACGCGGGTGGCGTTGAGGTGCCTGGACTTTATGCCCATCTGCGCCATCATCTTTTCCATTTGTTTTGAATTCATGTTCGGAATCATAACGTTCACCAAATTATTTCTTCAATTCCAAATCCGCGCCTATCATTTTAATCAGTTTCCCCTCCACTTGGGAAACGAGCCTTTCCCCTTTTTCCTTGCTGATGTTCTTCACGCTTCCTATGTATCCCGAAGGGGCGAAAACGTCGTCGGGAGCAGGGATTAGGTAGCCCTCATAGGAGGAGAAATTCTCCTGCTTGGGCTCCTTGTTCAATTTTCCGCCCAATGCGAGGAGCACGCTCGCCTCGTTCTCGTCCGCGTGGCCAGTTTCAACGTCAACGAGGTTCCACCACGAGACTATAGCAGCGCGGAAATCGTAGTCGTCGCTCATTTCCTTGAGCGTGTTCTTTATCACGGGCTCGTTCCCTCCGTGCCCGTTGATGACGAGGAATTTCGTGAATCCGTTGCGGATAAGCTCGGAGAATATGTCGAAGACTACGGAGGCGAGGGTGCTCGAAGAGAGCGAAACGGTGCCGGGGAACCTCCTGAGGGTGTAGCAGAATCCCAATTGCAACGGGGGGAAAAGGAGCGAATCCGTCTTTGCCGCAACCCGCTTGGCTATTTCATAGGGGATGAAATAATCCGTCTTGAGGGGCAGGTGCTTGCCGTGCGCCTCGAACGCCCCGAATACGAGTATCACGGTCTTGTCGTCCTTCGCCACTGCGTTTACCTCGTCCCAGCTCATGTCCTCAAGAAGCATTTGAATTCACCGAATAGTAGTTGCCGCCTGTTCTTTAAGGGTTTTCGGAAAGGAATTTAACAAACGGTTTTAAAATAAACATAAAGAATATATATTGTGTTAGAGCGTGTATGAACAGATTACAGGAAATCATGCCGTGAGAGGGGGGACTGGACATGGAAATCATTGTAATAAACACGGGTGGAGGCAAGGCGGGCAGACTGTGCGAGAGGATAGAGCACGAGGTGCGCCGCAACAGCGGGAAACTCGACCCGCCGGTTTCAAAATCGCTGGAAACGGCCCGCCAAATTCTTGTGACGCCCGCGGTGCAGAAGAAGTTCAGCGCCGCGGGAGGGTTCATCGCGTGCGCGGCATTGCACGAGGAACCCGGGGACATGGAGCGCGCTGCGAGAAAGATAGATTTGACGCACAGGCTGGGGATAATCGCAGTCGAGGCTTACTTGGAGGACAACGACGGCAAAAAGGCGGCTTCGGCGATGCTGAGCTTCGGGATTTCAATAGCCGAGAGGGTGCTCAAGCACAGGGGCGTTTCGCAGGATGCGCCGATTGACTTCATAGCGGATGCGGCGCAGTTCCTAACGGCGATGGGTTATGGGAAGGCTGGCGAGCGCCTTTCCCAGACGTACGCGCACGTCGTTGGCAGGAACGTGAGGACAAGGTCTTTCCTGGAAGCATCGCGGAGCGGCGAGCTGGGAACGATGAACACGCTTCGCGCAGACAGGAGCGGGCTGAATGTGCTCGCAGTGGATGCGGAGAGGAGGACCGCGCTCATGAACCTCGTGGACAATGGGAGCGTGGCGGGAGTCAGGTTAATGCTCGAGGCCATCAGCGGGATTGCGAAGAATGAGCGGCTCGCATACGTTAATTACGCTAGCGACGGGGGCTTCATGAACGCGCTCTACCTTACAGGAGGGGTGTTCAGAAGGAACGAGCCTGCATATTCGCAGATTGCCGAAATTCTTGTGGAGGCGGGGGCGAGGCCCGGGATGCCGAGGGCGCAGAGGCTGGAGCACGACGCCTGAATTCAGAGCGCCTTTTTCGTCCGCTCCTCAGGGCGGAAAGCTATTTCCTTGCCTTCCAATTCGGCCTTTTCCCCGTTTTCCAGAGTGAAGAGGAAGGTGCAGGAGTTCTTTGGAATCCTCTTCTCGCCGTTTTTTGTTTCGAGCACGAGCAGGTTCTTGGTCTCGTCAATTACTTTTCCCTCAAGGCCAATCCACTGGCGCGACGAGGACTTGGTTATGCGCGCGGCTAGGCCTATCAATTCGTGGACCTTGAGGTTGTGGGCTGAGCGCATGGAATATAATTGGGAAAATAAGTTAATAAAAAGAAAAGGTTGGGCAAATCCGAAGGATTTGGCGTTGTGTGCGCAGGCACTTTAGTGCCGCGCACGCCCGGTTTGAAAATAAAATAGAAAGGGGTTTGATAAAGGGGCAAGCGGATTAGCGCCTGGGCGCCCCTTTATGCGAACTGTTCCTTGACTTCGCTCTTGCGGACTTCCACCCTCCTCATCATGGTTATCTGCTTGAGGCGGTTGAAAATCTTGCTCGCGAACTTGCCGAAGATTACCTCCTGCATGAGCTGGTCGAGCGTGTATTCCGCGCCAACCTTCTTGAGCTCCTCCATTATCGCGTGGTAGATGTTCTTCTTCGTGTTCTGCGAGACCTCGCTTCCGGTTATCGCGAGGAGCTTCACGCGCACGCTCTGGTCGTCCTTGGTCTTGACGTCGTAAACGACGTTGATTATGGACCGGTTGCGCCTAGAGAGCGTCCTTATGTAGGAGGGCGAAATCTCGTGGCCGATGAGCTTTGTGTACGCGCTCTTGCCCTTCACGTCGCCTATCCTGAACTTGAGCGAGGTGAATATCGCGCTCTGCGACGGCTGCCCGGTAACGTCGGCGAGGCTGAGCGAGAGGATGCGGTTCTTGAGGTTCTCCTCCTCGGTCGCCGCGAGCTCGGCTATCTCCTTTGTGTCAAATGCCGAGGGGGCGAGGACGGTGAACCACTGCTTGCTCTTCCACTTGTCCACTACCTTGGCTTTCTTGATTGGTGTTGCTGCCATGATAATCACCGTTACTTTACGAGCAGCGCCGCGGTCTCGGAATCGTATTTCCAGTCAGCCGGGAGCCTGCCGTTCCTCGTGTAGAACTTGACGAGCCTGTGTATCTTGGACTCCACGTGCAGGAGCTTGACCTTGCCGTGCGTGTCCGCCTTGTTGGACTTGAGGTGGTTCCTCATCCCGATTGCCTTCCTGATGAGGTTAATCAGGTCGTCCGGGTACTGCGGGAGGATGTTCTCCTCTGCGAGGAACGCATTGAGCGTCTTTCCCAGGATGGGCTTCACCGCGGGCACCGCGTACTGGTCCCGAAGGATTACGCCAATCATCGTGGGCGCGGTCCCCTTCTTTGCGAGGTCCGCGATTATCTCCTTCACTTCCTTGGCAGAGTAGTCAACCCACTTCGGGCTTACCTTGGCCTTCTGCCTCTTGCGTCCGCTTTTTCCATGCTTTTTTGAGTGCAATTTAGCCATTTGTTCACCGATGCTGATAGTCGTGTTTTTTGCCTGTCTTTCCTTGCTTTTATTTGGTATAAGTAGTATACCACCTGGCGAAGGCAGTAAAAGCATTAGTCCTATGCGAAATACGGTTTTTAAGCGTTTCGTTTTCCGCGAACGTCTGTATCTCGTGTTCCGGCACGAATATGGGGTCGTAGCCGAATCCGCCGTTTCCCTTTTCCGTTTCCGAGATTTTTCCCTTCACGATTCCCGTGAACTCCTTTTTCGTCTTTGAATCGGCGTACGCGACGCACGCCTTGAAATACGCCGCTCTATCCGTTTGGCCCTCCATCAGTTTCAATATCCCCCTGTTGCCCAGCTTTTTCTGCACCCACGCG